>CAMDGW010000036.1 GCA_945897695.1 Pseudobacteriovorax antillogorgiicola
TAGAGCCGTACCGGGTTTCATGGTTTGTCTCGGACGGCAAAATTAAGAATCGAAGGGCGAAAGTCACGTCTTGGTCTGATGCTCCTAAAGGACCCCAGACATTGATCATGACAGTTCGTGGAACCAAGTCTGGAGCTTTTGCCATTAAATCCCAAGCTGTGACTATAGAGTAAGAATTACCGTTTGGGGTTGAAGTAAAACTCCTCCTCGATGTGACGAGGAGACCCCTTATAGACGTCTGCTGCAAGAAAGCTTCGCTCAGCTTCGAGCCTTCGGGCGCCGATACGTTTACGCCATGCCCGCTGCTCACTGTCCCAGCGGTAGCCATTCTGCTTAAGAATATCTTTGGTCTCAAACGGGCTTCCCACTGCAATAATTTCGTACTCTGGCTCATAGCTTGACTCGATAAGTTCCGACAAATGCGGGGCTATGAGGCGAAATGTCGTCGCACAATCAAACATGGCACGGTGTGCAAAGGGATTTGCAAATCCATGATCCGCAGCCAGGTACTGCAGCTTCAAACTTCCAAAATGTCTGGCACGCCAATCGATATGACGAAAACTGCAAGCCCAGTGCTTCGTAACCTGCTTCAGTTCAGAGCGGGCTGCGAGGAAGGCTCGATCAAATTCTGCATTGTGTGCAATCACAACACTTGCACGATCCCAATATTTTTTGACAACAGACCATTCGATCGATTCTCCCGAGACGGCATCATCAGTCAATCCCGTTAGTCGCACCACATCCTCTGACAGGGGAGTTTTGGGATCTTCCAGTCCAGAGTACATACTAGAAATAACAGGGACGCCGTTACCGCCCACTCGGAACTCAATCAAACCTAGCTCTATCACCCTGTCTTCAGAGGGATTTAGTCCTGTTGTTTCAACATCGACAATTAGTCCGTAATCCACGTGTCACCTTTCTAAAATCGGCCGAGGGGGCCGAGCCTTTGGCAATTGCATTAAAGTCAGGGTGAAAAATTTACCCACTGCTTCGGTCAAAGGCAAGCCTCATGTAGACTAGAAGAAGAGCAGGTTTGGATCAGATCACGAGTCGTCCGAAGCGCCGGACCATACCTAATGAACTGGGGAAAACATGACGAGTGCACGTCAGCTATCAGTCGTTTCTGGTGAAAAATCAAATGAGATTGTTTCGCTAAGTACCATTGACGCTCTGTTTGCAGCCATTCTTCAAGACGAGGGTCTGGCCAACTGGAAGCCAACACTCAGCAGCAAGGATCACCAATCCTTATCCTTGTCGAAAGACGGATTCACCCAAGTTATCCTTGGCTCTGAATCTTTTATGTCATTTGATCGTCTGAAGAGCCAAGTGGAGCATCATAAGCTCCCATTTCATGCAATTATTTGTGCAGGCAGCGAAGAGGAGCTACAAAATCTACCCCTTGAAGCTGTGCAGGCGGGCGCCCTCACCCTCGGTCTCCCGGCATCCCAAAGCAGCGTACACGCATGCATTAAAAGCGTACTATCTTTTCAACACGCACTGACTAATGCCAATGCTGAGCGCGAAATTCTCGAAGAAACTACAGAGAATGTCAAACACGTCATGAGTATTTCACGAGAGCTGAACGGTGAACGCGACATTCCAAAGCTTTTGAATCTTATTTTGCTCAAAGCACGCCAGATTTGCAAATCCGACGCTGGCTCAATTTATACCATTGACTATGCGCACGGAAGCTCAAAACTTGAGGATGCCAAGCTACGCTTCCGCTTCACCCAGAACTCGTCGATTAAACCTGATTTCTCTGAATTCACAATACCGATTGATAACAAGTCCATTGTTGGCAACGCCGTAATACATCAAAAACCGATTAATTTACCGGATCTCTATAACCTGTCCGACGACGCTTCGAAAAATCCCTTTGGCGTAAAGCATAACCGCACCTTCGACCAACGCACAGGCTATGAGTCTCACTCAATGCTGACGCTACCGATGTTTGACATCAGCCACCGCGTCATTGGAGTGATTCAATTAATCAACCGTAAGCGCGACTGGAAAACTGATCTGCGAGCTCCTCAAGACTTCAAAGACCAGGTGGTACCCTTTCATGAGCGGGACGAAGAATACGCCGAAATTGTGGCTCAGCAAGCGGGTATTGCCCTTGAAAATGCAGAAATGCACAACGAAATTAGAAGGCTTTTTGACGGCTTTGTTAATGCCTCCGTAACTGCCATTGAACAGCGAGATCCAACCACCTCTGGTCACTCACATCGCGTAGCTAAACTGACAACTGGACTTGCAAAAGCGGTCGACCACAGTAATGCTCCGCACTACCAAAGTATCAAATTCACGGAAGATCAGATGCAGGAAATTGAGTACGCGTCTCTCCTCCATGATTTTGGAAAATTAGGAGTGCGAGAAAATGTGCTCGTAAAAGCCAAAAAGCTTTATCCCTGGCAATTTGAGTCTCTACTGGAACGCTTTGAACTGATCCGCGCCTCTATTGAAATCAGTTTTATGAGAGCACAGATCAACTTCATGAATAACCCTGCTGCCTTTCCCATGGATTTCTCCTTAGAAAACCTGGCTGAGCTCAGAAACGTGAAGATTGCAGAGCTCGATGACTTTCTATCGTTCATTATCAAAGCCAACGAGCCTACGGTGTTGGAACAAGGTGGATTCGACAGACTCAGTGAAATTGCAAAAATGACTTTTGAAGACGTACGAGGCCTGAAAAAAAGCTATCTCTCAACCGATGAGCTCAAAGCATTGAGTGTATCCAGGGGATCATTGACCTCCGAAGAATTTGCAGAAATTCAAAGTCACGTAGTCCACACATACGAGTTCTTGAGAAAGATTCCATGGGGACACCGTCTCTCAAATATCCCCGAAATTGCTGCCAAGCATCATGAGAAGCTAGATGGTACCGGCTATCCAAACCAAGCGGTCGCGCCGCAAATTCCTATTCAATCACGGATGATGGCCATTGCCGATATTTACGATGCGCTAACAGCTGCAGATCGTCCTTACAAAAAGGCTGTGAGTACCGATAAAGCCTTGGACATCATCAATATGGATGTTCGCGGTGGCAAAATCGATGCACAACTTTTTGAATTGTTTGTTGCCGCCGGGATTCATAAGATTGTACTCCCGAAATAAACAAGGTAACCAATTGTTTTTATTAAATTAAACAAAATTTAAAGAGTCTCTGTTTTAGGACTCCTTAGGTGAGACCGACCACCTCCTGATGGCAAGATTTCTACGCCCAGGAGTTCAATTTTAAGCATGATTCATCGGCTTATTTTAATCCTATCAACCGCGATTGTCCTACCATCAAGGTCGGAGGCCAGTCCGGCTGACCCAGCATTAGAAAGCTGGTCTTATCTGTCAGAAATAGACGGTGTGCAAGTTTGGAGAAAGGAATTCCAAAATTCTGAGGTGATCGCCGTCCGAGGTATCACACACCTGCCCTACCCCGTGGAAGAAGTGTTTGCAGTTCTCAGCGACAATGTTAGTTCTGTAGATTGGGTTCCCATGGTGGACAAAAAAACCACAATTCGCGAAACCACACCGCGATCACGCATCGAATATGCGGGTATAAAGATGCCGTGGCCACTTCGCGACAGATACACGGTTGCCGAGGGTAGTCTTGAAATTATGCATGGTAACGTCTACAAGATCAGCTACCGCTCTGTGGATGGAGAGTACACAGATCCCGAGCGAATACGGGCACGTATCGATTTGAGTACTTTTTATCTGCGTCCCGAAAATGCAAACTCTACCTACATCGATGTATCGTTATTGAGCGACCCAATGGGCTCAGTACCAAAATTTCTTGTCAATAGTTTTCAGAAGAATTGGCCCATTCAATTTTTGACTGGGTTAAGGGGACAGATTGAAAAAGTTCGCCTTAAAAGCCTCTCTCAGCCAACGATTGGCACTGATCTACGGAGAACTCACTAATTCAACTCACTTGCCGCCTAAAGAGGGTTGTTGACGAATCTAGTACAGCCATTTAGGCTTCTCATGGGTGTTGGTCCAAGCGCAGCGCAACAGAGGTTATGGTGCAAACTCAACTCAAACTAAAAATTGCTAGCGCTGGCCACGGCCTTTGTATTGGCTTTGATCCAGACACTTCTGACTTGCACCCATTCTTGGCCCGACAACGAGATAAACTGGCACCAGAGTCATTTTTAGAACGTTGGTACGATGCAACAGTCTCTAAAATTGCACTTAAAGCGCACTCAATTAAGTTCCAGTCCGCTTTTTTTGAACAATTTGGCCCCACAGGCATGACCGCGCTGCGCGACGTCATGATTGACGCTAAAAGGCGCGGACTTTTCGTAATTCTTGACGCTAAGCGAGGAGACATCAGCAGCACCATGACAGCTTACGGCAATGCTGCTTTTGATGCCTACCAGGCTGATGCGTTGACCATTCTGCCCTGGATGGGAACCGACTCCTTGAAAGCGCTAATACCCTGGCTGAAGAGGGGGCGCTCGGTCTATGTCGTCTGGCTATCTAGCAACACCTCTGGGCGACAGCTGCAGATGCTCAACTCTGCAGACGGAGAACCTCTGGCGCTTAAAGTCTTTTGTGATTTTTACCGTTTGGCCGAAACCGAAAATGTGACACGCCAGGTCGGGTGGGTCCTAGGGGCCACCTCCATTCCACTTGATCTCGTGGCAAAACTTCCCGGAGGAGAGCACGCATTCCTTCTGCCCGGAATCGGGGCCCAAGGTGCTGACTTTGATGAAAAAACATCAAAACTAACAAAAGATCACCCAGCCTCACTTTATCCCGTGTCCCGGGGAATTCTTAAACCCCAGCCAACAGATGAACTGCATAGCTGGGAAGACTATTCCACATTTGTAGAAGCAAGATGGTCATCGCTCGTGAAAAGATCACAAACTCAAACGTCTTGAAACGCCTCTGCATCATTAGGACAATTAAATCCATGACTCATTCAGGTCTTAAAACTCGAGAAGAATCCGATAGCCTCGGCAACATCAGCGTTCCAGCTGATCGGTATTGGGGCGCGCAAACAGAAAGATCTTTGAGAAATTTTCGTATAGGAAACCAAAGATTCCCCGCGGGGGTCATCCGTGCATTCGGAGTTGTCAAAAAAGCTGCTGCAATTACGAACTCCGAACTTGGCCATCTTGATGACACCAAACGAGATCTCATCGTTACAGCCTGCGAAGACGTTATTTCAGGTCGATTAGACGATCATTTCCCCCTTGTCATTTGGCAGACCGGAAGCGGTACACAGACAAATATGAATGCCAATGAAGTGATCGCCAATCGCGCCATCGAGATCGCAGGTGGAAAAATGGGCTCGAAGTCCCCCATTCATCCAAACGATGATGTGAACATGTCGCAGTCCTCAAATGATGTGTTCCCCACAGTCATGCATGTTGCGGCTGCTGAATCTTTTAAGATGAATCTGCTTCCAGCCGTTCAGTTGCTAAAAGCAACGCTCATCAAGAAGGCTGAAGAATTTGAACAGATTGTAAAAATTGGACGCACACATTTAATGGATGCCGTCCCCCTCACACTTGGTCAGGAATTTTCTGGATACGCAGCGCAGCTTGAGTATTCAGAAAAGCGCCTTCGGGAATCCTATGATGGCTTGCTTGATCTCGCACTCGGAGGCAGCGCTGTCGGCACGGGAATAAATACCGATCCCAAATATGCCGTAAAGGTGGCTAACGCCATAGCGGTCGCTACGGGTATTGCTTTCCGTAGCGCGCCCAATAAATTCATGGCACTGGCTGCCCACGACGCCTTGGTCGCCACCAGCGGCACATTGCGACTGCTGGCGACAGCCTGTATGAAGCTTGCAAATGACATCCGCCTGATGGCAAGTGGACCTCGCTGTGGCATTGGCGAGCTTGTACTGCCAGAAAACGAACCTGGAAGCTCAATCATGCCAGGAAAAATTAACCCAACTCAAGTTGAAGCCCTCACAATGGTCTGTGCGCAGGTGATGGGAAATGACGTCACAGTGGGAATTGCAGGCGCCAGCGGTCAGTTTGAATTAAATGTGTTTAAGCCGGTGATCATCCATTCTATCCTTGAATCATCCACATTATTGAGTGACGCAATCCGCAGTTTTAACGACAACTGTGTCAGCGGAGTCAAAGCAGACACGAAGGTTATTTCGAGGCACTTAACTCACTCACTCATGCTTGTAACCGCACTCAATCCTGTGCTTGGTTACGATAATGCAGCCAAAATTGCTCGTAAGGCTCACGATGAGGGTCTTACTCTAAGGGACGCTGCCCTCGCGTCCGGCCTGATTTCAGCAGACGATTTCGATAAACATGTTCGCCCAGAAACGATGACAGCCCCAAAATAAATACCGCCTCACTTCAGCTCTTTCACGTGAGCCGGAGTGCCAGGCTTACCATCGCTGCGAACGTCACTGACACCATGCATGAGCCCACTTTGCTCGCGCTGTATGGCTTGAACATCGCCAACTGACTCTATCGGTGAAAGCTTGTGTCCCATATCTACAAGTCTCTTTTTTGAATCATTATCAAAAGCACCGTCCTCAAACCGCAACGTATCGGGCATCCATTGATGGTGAACACGTGTCGCATGAACGGCATCAAGCAGTTCCATCTTAAAATCAATGACATTCACAATTGCCTGCAGGACTGCTGTGATGATCCGAGGCCCGCCTGGAGAACCCAAGATAAGTTCCACCCGGCCCTCTTTGTTTAAGACCATGGTCGGGCTCATGCTTGATAATGGGGTCTTTTTTGGCGCAATATTATTCTTTGTGCCAGTGACAAGACCAAACGCATTACTACCACCTGGCTTGGTTGTAAAATCGTCCATTTCATCATTTAAAACGACGCCCGTACCCTCAGCGACCACGCAACTTCCAAATGAGTAGTTAACGGTCTGGGTGGTGGCCGCGGCATTGCCCCATCTGTCCATGACACTGATATGCGTGGTTGATGGTGACTCTCCGGTTGGCGCTGACAGTCCTATAGAAGATGACGGAGTAGCCCTTTCAGGATCAATGGAAGCTGAAACCTTCTGTGCATACGCTTTTGATGTCAGCCTATGCACTGGTACATCTACAAAATCAGGATCCCCCATTTCTTTTGCGCGATCGGCAAACGCTCGCCGCATCACTTCCGTCAAATAATGAAGATATGTCGCCCCCCGGGGATGGAGTTTTGAAAGATCGTTCTGCTCGAGCATATTCAACATTTCAATGATATGCACACCACCTGAAGATGGCGGCGGCATCGAAACGACCCGATGCCCTCGATAATATCCGCTGACTGGAACCCGCTCAATGACCCGGTACCCTCGAAGATCCGTAGCATCGATCAATCCATTGCCTCGCTTAATCTCTGCAATCAACTTACGAGATGTATCCCCTTCGTAGAAATCCCGGTGGCCATGGGCGGCGATCAGCTGTAGGGTTTTAGCCAAGTCATCTTGGACCAATGTTTGGCCAGCTTCGAGAGGCTTTCCATCGAGAAAAAAAACTTTGCGGCTTCCTGGATAAAGCCGCAACCATTGCTCACGATCCTTGATCTCCCTAGCTAGCGCCAGATAAACGGGAAAACCCTTGGCGGCGATTTCAATGGCCGGAGCTATGACGATCCGCAAATCGAGCTTCCCAAGCTCTCGGTGGGTTTCCACGAGACCTTTGACAAGGCCAGGAACTGCAACCGACAGATGGCCGACGATTGCTGGATCTTTGACTAGCTGACCATTGAACATGATTTTCTTATAATTGCCCTGCTCATCAATAAACATCGATGAACTTGCCTTAATTGGCGCTCGTTCACGAAAGTCAAAGATCCGCTGCCTTTTCTGTTCCTTATCGTGGTAGAGCAAAAATCCACCGCCGCCAAGACCGGTACTTTGCGGGCGCACCACACTGATCACAAACGACGCAGCCACTGCAGCATCGATGGCATTGCCACCTTTTTCGAGCATCGCCACACCGGCGGCTGTAGCAAGTGGATGAGCTGCTACGACCATACCGTCAGTGCCTTGAGCGTGATAATCACTGGCTACGCGTTGGGAGTTTTTATTTGAATAGGATTTAAATAAGGGCAAATTGGCATCGCCCGCCGCTGTGACACAGGCTGTCACGCCAAATAGTAGCGGAAAAATCTTAGACGTTTTGAAGAAAATTCTCACAATCTCCTCCGTGCAGAAGTGAGCCAAAACTCATCTGCCCCAAGCCTTACTTGTTTAAAGTCGACCCGAACAAGAGATCCCGAGGCCACATTAGGCCCAAGCTTCCTGGTTGTTCTAAACATCATAATTCCCTGATCTCCGGCTGCGCATAGATCGATCAAATCCACAGCCTCAAAATAAAACCTAAACCCCACCGATCTAAAAAGGCACTTAAAAATCGCCTCTTTTGCAGAAAAAACTGCAGTCGACCAGCCCACGCCAATCTTCGAGGCGATTTCAATCTCGTTTGTATTCACAAATTCAAGCTGTAGCTCATCATGCAGATCGCGCACCAGCTCCAAATCTATTCCAGGATCGTCAGTACCAGGCGATAACAACTGAAAAGCGAGGGCGACGTGACTTTTTTTGTGCGTGAGGCTTCCCTTATGAGGTCCATTCCAGAGGAGCTCGCCATAGTCACCTTTTTCAGGGATATAGCCTGCAATAGCGATCAGCAGTAAACGGCTAAGGATCCACTCACGCTGTCTTTCTGGATGTTTGATGGCATCTGCAAGCTTGGCAAGATCTGGAGAGATGACTCTCCTAAGTTCATCTAAATCCAGCTGCAACGACCCATCAAGGCAAACGACGGTGCGTAAGCCAACTGTTTCAACACGGAGTCTCAATGATTCGAATGAGTTCAGCATCCCGGTATTATGCAATGAATTCACTCTGGAGAGTATATGAATTTTTTTATATGTCTGCCGGTTTAGAAAAAATCACGCCGCTGAATCGTCAAACCGCGGATTTTCGCCTTCATTGCTGTATGTTCGGGAACTTACTATTCTTGGAGAACCCGTTATTTTACCAGGCCGACGTAAGCTAATTTCCTGCTCCAGAGTTTTGTGTCCGATAATAAATTCTGAATCAGATACTTGAACCCCAATTAGCTTGGCCACCCCCACTTGGCCCGTCATTCCACGAATATTGACCAATCCTAAATCATCAACTAGCACTAGCCTCTCAATTTTTTCCAAGACACTATTAGAAATGACAATATCGCATTCAAGCTCTTTGGTCATACTCTCAAGCCTTGAAGCAATATTAATCGTTGGTCCAATCACAGTGTGATCGACTCTGACCCCATTCCCCATAGCACCAAAAATTGCGGGTCCAGCATGAATACCGATGCCAATATCGATCCCAAACTCGCCGCTTGCCTCGCGTCGTGCGTTGAGGGCAGCCATGCCTTTTCTGATTTCAATAGCCGCCTTGACGGCAGCCAGAGAGTCATCATCTCCGCTTTCAGGAACGCCCCAAATTGCCATTACCGCATCACCCACAAACTTATCTACGATACCACCCTGAGCCTGAACTGCGGTGGTCACAACGTCGAGGTACTCATTCAGAGCACGAATCACTCGATCTGGATTATAGACCTCACAAATTGTAGTGAATGACCGGATGTCGATAAAGAAAATAATGGCGTGATCAATAACCTTTGATTCTTTTTCCGGCCCCCGAATAATATCGTTCACTAGTCGCGGATCAACGACCCGACCAAAGCGCTGTAAAACCATCTGCCTGTCTCGAACGATAATTGACCATTCCAAAGCGATGACAAAACCGACCAGTAGGACAAAACCGCGCGGACCATACTTAACGAATTGAAAGACAAAGTCTAAAGAAACCATATTTTCACGGGAAATGATGCCGGGCAAAGTTAAACCCATTAGCACGTAAGCTGCAGCAACTGCCAAGCTCGTAAATGCGACTGCGAGTGAAACAACAGTTCGAAAACGCGCCCACGACAGCGATCGGGTGACCCACCACGCATGAAGTCCAATGAATCCGCCCGCCAAGTAACTGAGGCTAGAGTGCCATTCATAAGTTTGATGAATCCAGATGATCGCATCCAGACCAAAACCCAACCTTCCGCAGAGCCAAAAGACGGGAATCATGGCTGTATAAACTCCGACAGGGAGCCACTTTAGGTTTGTTTTGATCCTGAAAAATAGCCCCAAAAAACACCAGTGCCCGCCAAGGACAGCTGCGTCCAGCATTGCTTCAAAAGTTACAAAATCAACCTGTAACAAACTGGGGAACGGAACCAAATTATTAAGAAGTAAAAAACGCCAATTTATAAAACTAACCCAAAATGTAAAGGCTAAAATCTCCCGATAAAAGGGCGTCAAAAAACAACTCAAAGCTGCCAAAATCGCCAACACAGTGGGAGCTATACTTATGGGAATCAAAGACTCTTTGTCTCGACCAATGTATGCAAGACGCAAATAACTAGCCACGTCAGGCCTACTTAAAAATGGCTGAGCCATGATATTAATCCCGGGAGACAAACTGCGCCCAACATCAATTTCAAATCCTAAAATCAATGGGCTACCAGCAGGTCCTGGAGCTGCAAAGGAAATTGCGTCCACGGCAGGCGCACCGTTACCACTTGAAATCTCGGAACCATTAACAAAAAATCGCCATTTTTTACCCACGACTCCATAGAAGTCAAAAGCGATCTTCTCCCCTGCATCTTTGACAAAGGACGGGACGGACAGATCCCACCTAAGATACATGGTGCCGCGCCAACCTTCCGATGTCATTGTTTTCACATAAATATTTTGAACTTTACGTTCGTAGCGAAGTTGACTTGATGACATTGCTGGATCAAGAGGGCAACTTATACCAGGACAGGGAGGTTTTGGGGCTTGCTGCCCAAGAAAGTCGTAACGATAGACCGCACGCTCTAGACTTGCAAATGATTGAGCATCCTTGACGTCAAAATCAATGGGCGAAAATGAACGATCAAAAATGGTGAAAGGAGTCACTAACCAGGCAAAAGATAACGCAAAGAAAGCCAACACCCAACGCAAAAGTGATTTGGATTTCCAGCTCTCTATTAGAATTGATTTACCTATTTCTTTTGACATTGTTCCGTCTTGATTGAAATTTCTGACCCAACGACACTATGTTATCGGCAGAACCTTTAGCAGGCTTGCGCCCTGCCAATTGAAAGATCTATAAAAGCCGCCCAAGAGGGAAAAGATTTCCGCTCTTTAAAGCTTGTGATACGATGACTGCATGACACCCTTTAAGCTACGTGAGACCTTTCATGCTCAGTCCAGATCTCAGTCACTGGTATCATCATCAATTCGACCCGATTGCTATTCGCATCGGTGATGCAGCCCTTCCCTGGTATTGGCTGGTGTATATTCTAGGCTGGTTTATCGCGCTCTGGACACTAAAGCACACCCAGCCTTTGATGCATCAGCCGGCCAGCAAGGATGCCAGAAGTGATTTTCTTCTGTGGGGCTGGATAGGGGTGATCTTAGGCTCGAGACTCATATATGTACTTGTTTACAACCCCGTGCATTATTTGAACCATCCCGATCAGATCCTAGCCCTTTGGAACGGTGGCATGAGCTTTCATGGAGGGTTTCTTGGGCTTACAGCAGCCGCTATCTATGTCGCAAAAAAATACAAAATTTCCATTTTTTCACTAACGGATCCCGTCGCCCTATGCATTCCTTGGGTTTTGGGGCTGGGACGCCTCGCTAACTTCGTCAATGGCGAATTACCGGGCCGAATCAGTGACGTCGCGTGGGCGGTTGTTTTTCCAGCGCCTTTTGACGAAGCCCCTCGCCATCCATCGCAAATTTACGAGGCATTGCTTGAAGGCTTCGTAGTGGGTCTGATCCTGTTTTTTTCAAGAAAAAAACTTCTTCAAAAACCGGGAGCAATGTCTCTTGCATTTACCGCGTATTACGCTGCCTCCAGATTTGTTGTAGAATTTACGCGTGAGCCAGATCCACAAATTGGCCTACTTTATGGGCTCACCATGGGGCAGTGGTTATGTGTTGCCATGATCCTACTGGCAATCGGCGTGGCATCTCGCTTGAGCCAATCTCAGGCTAAATGAATTTAGAAAACTAATCGACGTCGCCATTAGCATCCAGGACGCCTTTGCTCTTAAAGTAAACCATAATTGAGACCGTAATAGTGGCCATGATGCAAAGGGCCAGAAGGTATCCATAATGCCATTTGAGTTCCGGCATGAACTCAAAATTCATTCCGTAAATACCGGTAATCAAATTAAGCGGCATAAAAAAAACACTGAAAACGGTTAGAATCCGCATCACTTCATTTGTTTTGTGACTGGCAGCAGACATGCGATGCGAAGAAAGCGACAGATAAAGGCCAAGAAGGTTATTAATGTTTTCGAGAAATTCCTCTGCATAGAAATAAAGACGCTCGCCCATCTCCTTAACATCTTGTAGCGCGCTTGCTTCGTCTTTGTATTCAGCAGCAACACTTGGGAGAATATCGAGTGTCATTCTCAGCATACGTTTAAAGGTGTTTGCTCTGCGCTTCAGATAATAACCATCCTCCAAAGTCTCACCAGAGTGTCGAAACACTTTGGTTTCAAAATCTTCCAGTAAATTTCGATTAATGGTGATGGGTGACTCGAACGTTTGGATGGCACGATTAAACACAGATAACATGATAATATGCGATTTACATGGATCACCGCTTGCGACTTTTGCTCGCCATTCATTCTTGAGCTCATCTAAATATTTTTGTCCAACGCGGTGAATCGTGATCAGAAAACCTTCCGACTCAAAAATCGCCACCTTCCTTGTCAGCTCCTGAACCGTATCAGCGTCAGCTACAGAACTCTCATCGTAAGACCGCACGATAATGAAGTTCAGATCGTCAAAGCGTTCAAATTTAGGAAGATGCTCAGCGTCAAGACAGTCCTGTACTGCACGATACGGCAAACGATACTTAGCAGCGATCGCCTCGAGCTCAGCCTTATTGGGGTTTTCAATATCTACCCAGAAAGACCGACCTGGGCCCTGACCGACATCAATAATGTGATCCACTTTCATGGGAATCTCCTACTCAACTTAATTTTAAGCGCTTTAAACACAAATAGGAGTGGGAAGATGATTCCTAGCTGGGGTCATGACGACCTAACCTCTGATAATTAATGTAAAAAATAATTTCAGCATGTTACTCCTGAGGCATTTAAATCCTTGACTTATTTATTAAAAACATTAAAACCGCTCCACCTCAAACAAGGAGTTTCTCGATGCAGTTTTTACGGTCGAACGTTAATGAATACCTCTTATCACCCGTAGAAAGAAAGCAAAGACAAGACTTGATGACAGCCATCACGACCCTAGAAGCTGCCGTAAAAGAGCTACACATCCGCTCAGAAGACAATCAACCAAACTTGCGTTCCCGCGAATTAATTCACAACAGCGACAAAGCCATTGGCGTACTCAAAAGTTTTATGGAGCGCCGGGTTGACGCCCATCGACAGCCACTTGCTGAGAATCTGCGCTAACCAATCCCATGGCACATTTCAGCAAAATACGTTCGTAAGTAATCAAGTTCAGAAGAGATCTTCTGATCAAAATTTTTTGACGGGCTCATACCTGTGCGGCCAACACATGCCAGACAGGCGAGACGATCTCAAGCTTTTTTGCAGTTTTGCAAGTTCCCGTGTTAGCCTAAAGTTATGGGTAAATATTTCCACAAAATGCGTATTGCATTCGCTATCCTGGCTTTTGGCCTTTCTTGGCATTATGTCATCTTGGCGGAACACTTGGCCTGTGAAGTTCATCCCAACTGCGATGATGATTCTGGCCAGGTCTTTGGATCCCCATCTACCCAAGAACACGAACACTGCTTGATACAGATTGCTCCCGCGCGAGTGCATGATTCGTCCATTCAAGACAACCCTGACGTTGTGCTCGCTGACTTTTTATTTGTCCGTGTCTGGCCTGAGGCGCCGCGTGTTATGAAAGCATCTCGAACACCACGCCCCTTGATGGTTCGGTCCAGAGCAAACTTTCAGTTCACTCAATCGGTCAGAATTATCTCATGAAAATCATCATGTGAATGTTTCCCTGCGTCCTCCTACCGAGGATGCTAGATATCACTTTATACAAAATTAATTGAATAATTTTTAAAGGGGTTTTTTATGAAACTATTTAACTTATCGCTATTGATTGCTTTCGTTGCTGGCTCCTCAATCGCATTTGCGGCTGCCAACGTTGAACATAAATCCCATGAAACTCACAAGCACGGTGAAAACTGCGGTCACGCCGTCATTAAGCACAGTGACCACGTTGACCACATGCACGAAGGCCATATGCACAATACGGTAGCTTCCGGCAAAGTTGTTGAGCACAAGCTGCGTGTAGCTACAGCCAAAGACCATGTTAAAGCTCCATCTGAAAATGGGCATGCCCATGGCGTTAATTGCGGCCATGAGCGTATTGAGCATGACAACCACAGTGACTACGTTGTAAATGGCAACGTTCATCATGTTCATGGCGATCATTGTGATCAAAACGCCACTGAGATCTGATTTTCAAACTCAAACAGTTTGAAAATATCCCCGTTGGGATTGATAGTCCCAACGGGGCTTCTATTGATAGAAAAGAAGACCTATCTTTTCTCACGCAATTATCGTCCAATGGCACTCGGCTAGTAAACGTCACCATTACAGATGCCATTGGGGTGCTCATTGAAGGAAACGTCAAGTTTAGCAAAAGGTATATTCCGCGATCCCGTAAGTGGACTCACCCATCTCGCAGGCGCAGTGCTATCGGCGATCGGAATGATTGGCCTTGTCTATGGCAGCTGGGACATGGGGCCTAGGGTCATCAGCGCCATGGTGATCTATGGTGTCAGTATGATCCTTTTGTACCTTGCGAGCTCGGTTTACCATCTCCTGCATGTATCGGACTCCGTGCGTTTGACTTTGCGTCGTGTGGACCACGCCATGATTCCCATTTTTATCGCTGGATCTTACACTCCGTTCTGTATGATCGCGCTAAATGACAGCCTTGGTTATTCTATTTTAGTGTCTGTTTGGGTCCTGACAATTGCGGGACTTCTGAAAAGTATATTCTGGATTCATGCACCTCGCTGGGTTC
The DNA here is from genome assembly GCA_945897695.1 of Pseudobacteriovorax antillogorgiicola. Classification (GTDB taxonomy): domain Bacteria; phylum Bdellovibrionota_B; class Oligoflexia; order Oligoflexales; family RGVZ01; genus CAMDKS01. Next base: position 15,066 of record CAMDGW010000036.1, read on the forward strand.
CCGCGGTGTTGTATGTAATCATGGGATGGCTATCGCTGATTATGATCACACCGTTGTGGCACGGACTGACAGGCTCAGGATTTTGGTGCCTGATTTTGGGCGGGCTGTCTTATAGCGTAGGCGCACTCGTATATGCGAGGAAATGGCCTGACCCATGGCCCCCAGTCTTCGGGTTTCATGAGATTTGGCATCTCTTTGTTTTAGGTGGAAGTATCTTTCACTTTGCCGCAATCGCGACTTTGATTTAAATCCCGAAGGTCTTAGGACTGAGGCTTAACCAGCTGCCAATGCACCCGCACCGCGGCGTCACACCTACTAAATCATAACCGCAGTTGATTCGAGATATAATCTTGACTGCGCGAGAATCGTTGGTGGCTATCGCCTAACACTTGCTGAGAATCTGCGCTGAGAAATCCCACGCCCCATTTTAGCAAAATAGGGACGCGTATAATCAATTTCAGAAGAGTTCTTCTGAGTACAAGATTTTGACTGGCCCATGACACTGGTGCTGTCAACAGCCAATAACGCCAAACGACCTTAAGCCAAAGCCATCGATACAAGATTGGATTACCGCGGATGATAGCTTCCGAAACAGCAACTCCCGAGCGGATAGCAAGGGTATTCCCCTCGCCAGTCATCGCATCAATAAATAAAGCAGCGTCCCCCGCAACAAGCACACGGCCCCTCTGTGTACGCTCTGCACGATGATACAGGGGGCCTCGCCCTGCGGGCAAATCATCCCAGGATGCACCTTGGAGTCGATCCTTAATCTCCGGAAACAAATCCATCGCCTGGTCAAAACTAAGCGGAAGCCAACTCAAAATCGCAATATTGACGCATGCTTCGGAGACAGGAGTGACGTAAAGTTCGCAGTAGTCCCGCCAGTGCACTTCAACCACTTCACTCCAAGGGGCAATATTAACGTGTCGTCTAAGTCCGATTCTTATGGGCCTTTTACCGGCACGCTTACGATCTCCGATACCAACTTTTCGCAAAACTCTACTATGGGCACCAGTCGCAATACATAAGTAACGTCCATTAAA
>CAMDGW010000037.1 GCA_945897695.1 Pseudobacteriovorax antillogorgiicola
AACGTTTCATACTGCATCAGCGTATCTGACTTTTGTATCACTCGACAGTCACAATCGACCAACACCCATGCCAGCACTGATACTTGAAAACGACGAGCAGCGTCGTCGACACTCGGCAGCAGAGATTCGCCGGGCAGCCAGGCTTAGACTTAAACATGAGCTCCAGGCCCGTAAAGGCCAGACCTGAAATGTGGAGTGTCTCTGCTAGCAGATGGGTTTTGTGGCTTTTTTTGCTGCTGCCATCAACTAGAGTTTTAGCTGATTTCATTCCTCCTGTTCCAACCGATTACGATAAGACAAAAGTGAGTTTGATAACCATTGGGCGTGGCGATCAGCTTCATGCGCGGATGGGGCACTCGATCTTACGTATTCAAGATTTTTCAAACAATATGGATTACCTTGCAAACTGGGGTATGTTCAACTTTCAGGACCCCTTCTTTATTCCGAAATTTTTTCGTGGCGTGTTGATGTATCGGATGGCTTTCAGTCCATACCAGCAGACGATCGCCTATTACCGTGACAAGGAGCAGAGATCTGTTGCCGAAGATGAGCTTGCGCTAACGCGAAATCAAAAGCAGGCGCTGATCCAAAGGATTATCTGGAATGCTCAGCCTGAGAACTTGTATTACCCCTATCACTACTTCAGAAATAATTGTGCAACAAGACCGAGGGATGATCTCGATCTGGCGCTGAAAAGTGGTCTTCGTCGACAACTTGGAGACGCTCGCCAACCAGTCACATATCGCCAGTATGTTTGGAGGAACTTGGCGTCTAATTGGTTCGTTGGTTGGGGATTGGATGTGATTTTCAATAGCGATACGGATTTCATGCTCACAAAATGGGAAGAAATGTTTTATCCATTAAAGCTTAGGGAATATCTGCGGTCACTTGATCAAGTTGATGATGATGGCCGTCTAATTTTTGGCAGGCCACTGGTATCGAATAGTCAAGTTTTGGTTGATTTGCCGGAGCCAAAAGAAGCAGAGTTGGATGGCTATCTTCTCAACTGTCTTTTGACTGGTGTGTTGTTGTTGCTTGTGTTCGCTTTGATTGGTATTTCAAAAGTTCCTAGAAGCCAATTATTCACATTACGGTATCGATTATTCGGAGTGGTGTCCCTTTGGTGGGGATTAACCGTTGGATTTTTTGGATTGACGCATTTTTCCAGCTGGGCTTTTTCCTCCCATACGGATCTTTATCACAACATCAATAGTATGCTATTTTGGCCCGTGGATATCCTGTTGCTGATCCCTGGTATTCAGTTGGCGTGGCGAGGCGAAGATTTTGATTTCAAAGGACTATTGAAAATTGGTTTTTGGCAAATATTTGCTCGAATCCATATTGTTTTTATTTTTTTGTATGTAATTTTTGCCTACTCTGGTGTGTCAAGTCAGGACGTCCGGCGTGTGGTGATCTATATGGTGCCACTATCTCTGTTATACTATCTTGGGATGATCATCTTGCTTCGTGATTCCCGAGGAAAAAATAAATAATAGAGGTTTGATCTTTTATGCGCTATCGACCCGCCGAGCTCGAAAAACAATTCAAAGTTTTTAAAGACGGCCAGATGGATCTCTTGGAAGAAATATTAACGTCGGAACGTGAGCGTCTCTTCGATTTTTTGATGCGAATGACCGGACAAGTCTCCAAGTCTGTTGACACGTCTATCGAAGCATCAAACGTGGTAGGTGCGGTTGCTGACAATGAGGAGTCTTTTCAGGATTTCCTCATTATCTTGTATAAAACTGCCCGAAATTTCGCGATCGACGCATGGAATGCGGATACATCTAAACTAGAGAATGCAGCCTATCGTGTCGGTCAGCCAGAAAATGCGAAATCTAACGAAAAACAAACGGTTTTACTAATAAGTCTGGAACACATATTGCGGTCTTTATCGCCTAAGCAGAGGGAAATACTTCTACTTCACGAACGTTATGGTTTTGCGCCCGATGAGGTCGCCGAGATAACTGGCTTTGGCATGAGTGATGTGGAGGAAGTTTTTTCCCAAGCACTGTCTATTGTCGAGTCAGCCATGCCTGGCAATGCCGGTAGTGTGCCGGAGCTTATGACAAAGCTACGTATATTTCCTGTTCCTGAAGATGATGGCGAGACAACCCAGAATCTTAGTCTTGTGTTTAAAAATCTTAAGAAGTCATCCAAGGGCGCTCCGAGTGCATGGCTTCGTTTAATGTTCGCTATCTTAGCTCTTGGACTGATTGGCTTTAGTGTTTGGAAATATGAATTGGTTGTAGCTCTTGTAAAAAAATTTCTAAGTGATCAAAATCAGTAAGCCGATCGAACCAGGCAAAACAACCGGCTACTTAAAGCATTTACTCAATCCAAGTGAGAACAATTAAGTAGGGCAGTTCTTATTGATTACTTTTTTGCTGTGACTGAAAGCTCGCGTCCCACTTTTTTGAATTCAGGATGTCGTGCGGCGAGTAATTCGGTGCCAAGAGATATTTTCATTTTTTCCAGATCGAGCGGAGCTATTTTTACCAAGGTATGAACGTCAAAATATTCTGGAACTCCCTTTAATTCTGGAACTGGTCCATAGTTATCAATACGGATTCGTTCGTAGTAAATATCCTCGATCTGTGCAAGATCACTGTGCAGCTTGCTGGCAACAACATCGAGAATCTGTGTGAGATCTTTTCCCTGCTTTGTTGCTGACTGGAGGCGTTTGACTTGCGAAACGTCGCCAAGACTCTCGCCAAATACAGATCTCCATAGGGCAAAGCTTTCTTTGATGGCGCTTGTCTGTGCTTGTTTGACGGCTATAGGGAGGTCGCGCTGTCTGACGATCGCAAAGTGGTAACGGGTTTCAGTGTCATTAACGACTAGTTTGTTTGTTGGCGAGTCCGCCCAAATAGGTCTCGTCTGTTTGTTTCGTTCGACAACAACCCCTTCAGCCCTTTTATCTGAAACGATCGTTGCACATGCACTTTGGATAGTTAGGACAAATGTAGCAAGTAGTAAGATGGTTCTGAGGCGCATAAAATAATTGGCTCACTTCTTGTTTTGATTCGTCTCTACTGAAGCAGAAGCTGTTTTTTGGGATCCGCTAGAGTCGCGAGCTGCTCTGAGTTTTTCAAGAACTCGCATAAGAAGTCCGGGATTTTCAGCAACTATCGTTCTCAATGCTTCATATTCATCCATGTTGCCACGTGAGCTTGTTTTCTGAATGCCAGACTGATTTTCTTTTTCTTTTTTCCTTGATCCACCGAACATGGTTATACCTACGAGAATTATGGTGTGAGAATTTCTCCTGCTCTCAATTGAGTATATCACGAATCAATCATAGGAAGTGCATCAGTAGACCCAACTCGACCCCTTGTGCACGGCGGGTAATTCGAGCATTAACTAGAAAGTCGCCCGCATCTGCGGGCTTTTGGAAGGCTGTACTGTTGTTTACCACCGCAAGATGCACAGCAGTGTCCATTATTAAAAATAGGTCAATACCAGCAAAAATCTGAAAGGTTTCCCCAGTCAGGGACGCTGGTTCCCATTCACCGTTGATTCGATGAGTTCTTAGACCGTTGAACCGTTCTAGCTGCGCACCCATGCCAGCAAAAATTCGTCCTGAAGGATCATAATTATAAGCTAAACCTGCTCGCACGCCTGGAAGTAACCAGGACGTGGACGGTTGAAATTCATCATTAATTTTATCTGGCTTTGCATAGACAAAGCCAGTGCTCGAACCTAGGAAGTAGCCGGTTTTTCCAGAAAGTAGAATGTGAAACGTATAGTCAACAACAAGGCTGTTTTGGGCGCCCTTATAGCTCTTGTCCGTGATATCGCCAAATCTCTGGATTTTCCAGTTCACCGCCTGATATCCGAGCGATACGCTAAGATTGTGATCTCGCCGGAAGCGGCGGACGTAGCGATCCCAAACGTGCAAGGCCAGGCCACCGCCCGGTTCGACGGAGACGTCTGTTTGAGCATAAGTATCTGAAATAAATGAGAAAAATAAAACGACCACCATCTGTAGCCCATACTTTATCAAAAAGTCTTTTCGCATTATGATGGGGCCCTCTTGAAATAGATCCAGCGGTCAAAGCCGCTGTCCTTAATGATAATAGTTTGAGGTGTTTGATGCAAAGTGATCCTTTTGAGTATCTTCAGAACGCGGGTAGTCACCCAAATACGTGGTTGTTAGTTCTCGGGCCCGTGTTAGTTCTGGCTCTAATCCTTTTGGTGGTAATCATTTATGTGAGGGTCGAGCGACGTAAAGCGACCAGAAATCTTCTCACAGAGATTAAGTCAGCAGAGGCTGTTGCCCAGCCATCGGTGCCTGAAGAAAAAAAATTAGTTAGCCTGCCAGCGGACGATATCTCCGAAATTAAGTCACAGGATCGTGAAACATGGCTTGGCCGCCTTCGCGGCGGTCTGACCAGAACAAGAGATGCGGTAGCTGGCGGAATTTCTGGGATCTTTTCATCGGGTGCAAGAATTGATGATGATACCCTGGAAAAGATTCATGAAGTTCTGTATCGCGCTGATGTTGGTGTCAAAACATCTGATCGGCTAGTGGAAGGTTTGCGAAGCGATTTAGCAGGGCAGACGGTCGAGTGGACGAAAGTGAAAGAATCACTTTCGCGCAGAGCAGAGAGTATCTTTTCAGAGGCAATAAAACCTTTAAATACCCCTGAGCAGGGTCTTTTTGTGGTCCTGGTTGTTGGTGTTAACGGTGTCGGTAAAACGACAACCATTGGCAAGCTTGCAGCAAGATTTTCTGCAGAAGGTAAAAAAGTTATGCTCTGTGCAGCTGACACGTTCCGCGCAGCTGCGATAGAACAGCTGATGGTATGGGGAGAGCGAAACAATGTCCCAGTAATCAAGCAGCATCAGGGTGCAGATCCTGCCGCTGTGGCGTTTGACGGGGTTCAGGCAGCTAAGGCTCGAGGATTGGATGTCTTGATTATCGATACGGCCGGCAGACTTCACAACAAGAACGAGCTTATGGCTGAGCTTTCAAAAATCAATAAGTCCATTGGCAAAGGGCTTCCTGAGGCGCCCCATGAAACCTGGATTGTCGTCGATGCCACAACGGGGCAGAATGCTGTTCAACAGGTGAAAGCGTTTAGTGAAGTTACGAAAGTAACTGGAATTGTGGTTACCAAGCTTGATGGTACCGCCAAGGGCGGAGTTATCATCGGCATCGCCGATCAGTTCAAAATTCCGATTCGCTATATCGGTGTAGGAGAAAAGGCAGCTGATCTTCGCGCCTTTGAAGGTAGCGACTTCATGCGTGGGTTACTTGGAACTTGACCTACTTGCTCACTACGGGCCGTTAAATACCAATACTAAGTCCAAAGCGAATGGATGTCGCGTTCGCATCAACATTTTTTTTGTCAGCTTCCGGGATGTCTCCCGTAACAATTGGAGTTGTTGCGACTTGATCCCCTGAGGTCGAAGTTGATGAGCCCGAGGCGCTGATAGCTTTGCGTTTTCCGGAGTGCATACTGTACTCCACAAAAATATCTGTGAATTTTATCGGGGAATAGCTGATTCCTGCGGCAAGATTGGTCGCTGTATGGCTGTAAATAGTTTTCGACTTCAACTCAAATGTAAGTGGCGTAGTCGCCGTTGCAGGTGACGTAAGCGAAAAATTTGTGTCTAGGGTCTCAGTTCCCACGAGATATGCAGCCTTCACATAGGGGCTTATTTTTGGGATGGGCACCCAAAGCTTCACGACCGGCCCATAAAAGAGCGTTCGAGACATCGCACTCGCATCTGTTGAAAATCCATCAAACATCGGATCAGCAGCGGTATCGGCAGCCATTATTTTTGCAATCTTGCTGAAATCAGTTGATGATTGGGAAACAGTGGCTCCGATTGATAGCGGTATGATGGGTAGTGGTTTGATTAAGACTGACGCTCCGGCCTCGAAGCCAGGGCTGGTCGTGGTCTTGCGCTGTCCATTACTTGTGTAGGTGATGTCTGAAGTCAGGCTTCCGTAAAACACTTCGGCATCAACTAAAGCCATCGCAGGATCTGTACATAGAGTGACACCAATGAAGAGAAAAGACGGAAAAATTTTTTCGATGAACTTCATGACGATCTCTTCCATATGCTATCTTCCTGCAAGTGACTATGTAGTCCGCAAAGGGAATCGGCTTAATCATCAAGGATTAAATTGGGCAAAAATTGCAGACTGAATAACCCTATTCCGTCGGCATCTTAACGACGGTACCACTTTGGGTGATTGGTAGCATGAGGTTGTGTGTGTCTGCAAAGAAGGACGTCAGTTTTGGGTATCTTATACGCATTTGGTAGGCCCAAAAGAGCTGTCGCCTGGGGTGTCGATGATTTGCAAGAAGATCTAACACATGCAGTTCTTCTTCAGATAAATCAAGCTGTTCGTGACGCTCTATCGCGTGTTGGGCCGCCTCTCGAACCTTCTGGTCTAGATCATGCTGTTTTTGACGTTGGCCGAACAGATCTAGTTTTTGGTGCTCGTGTTCGTATTGTTCCGCATAGTGATCCCAGTTTGATGCCAAAAGAGAAAGTGTAGGGATGCGGTGATCAAAGTGTCGAATCATGACTAGGATCTGATCGACCGGATGAGTTGCTCCCAGTGCCTCAGCAACTTGCCTATTAATTTTACGTTCATGTTCGTCGAATTCGCGAGTCCGCGAGAAAGCGTCAATGATTCTCTGCGTTGTGTCTTCATCAGAGTGAGCCTTGTGAATCAATGGTTTATCACTGCGATCTTCATTGCGTCGACCCTCTACAATCGACAGCTTTGGAAATCCGCGGCGGAATGGGAGGATGACTGCTTCATGGTGACTTGGAACCTCCTTGAGTCCAAGTTTCCAACGGCTAAGGTCCCATTGCATACCAAGGCTTAAACTTTGAAATTTTGGTGCCTGTGTGCCGTCACCGTATCGAGACTTGATAATATGACGAGCCTCGAGTCCTTCGATGGCTTTGCGAACTTCACGAACACCATGACCAATGATTGAAGCAAGATCATTTTCAGTTGTGATGAGGTTTTCGAGGCCCGTCATGGCAGCGTTTAGCAAATACATGACAATGGAGTACTCGCAAGAGTCCATGCGGGACACTGCCAGAACCTTTAGACCTGATTCGCGTAAAAATCTTTGGATATTTGTGTTCATAAAAATTTCCATCACTAAGGTATCCTCGAGGGTCGCATGACGACTCCTGATAATCATATCATGCCAGCTTAAAATTGGTCTGACTTTGACGATAACTGCCCAGATAATCTGAAAAAAACATTAAACTTTTCATCTTTTTCAACTGATGGGATACTGCAGCCAGGCTTATGTCCTCGGGGGAGTTTCTATGGCAATCATTAGAGATGTATCAGACACGGCGCTCTGGGTAGCGGTTCATCGGGCGATGGAGGGTTTTCGGCCCGACGCATTGTTTAGTGATCCATTGTCGTTAAGACTTGCTGGAAAGCGAGGGCAAGAGATCGCCACCAAAATGGCTGGTGGTAGCTTTATGTCATGGATGATGGCCATGAGAACCGTGGCGATTGATCGAATGCTGGAACTTGCAGTGAGCAATGGAGTGTCTCGTATCGTCAACCTTGGTGCAGGACTAGATACGAGACCTTACCGGATTCGACTAGCTGCTTCAGTTAAGTGGATTGAGGTCGACTTTCCTGGGATTATTGCTCACAAAAATCATCTGCTGAAATCTGAGACGCCTCATTTTGAATTAAGCAGGTGGTCAGTTGATTTGACCGATCCAGGGGAGCGTAATAAGTTCTTTGAGTATTTGCGGAAGAGCGACGAGCCAACCGCATTTTTGACAGAGGGTGTTCTTCTGTACCTTGAAAATTCGGAAGTTGTCGATCTAGCTGAAAGTTTACATGATATACCGAGTCTAAAGTACTGGATTCATGATTACCGCGAAGGTGGCTATGCCAGAGGGGTTCCTAGATTATGGATGAAATGGCATATGCGTCATGCGCCTATGAAATTTTTGGTTAATGATTGGTTTGGTTTTTTTAGGACCCTGGGTTGGAAGGTGAAAGCCTGTATCTCGCTTGAAGAAGAGTCTCAACGACACGGTCGAACGGTTGGAAGGCCTGATTGGTTGGGACTTCTTAGTTTTTTGATCCCAGAAGGGAAAATGGCTGAATATAGTCGTCAGCTCGGTATCGTCATGTTGGAAAAAGCCTAACAAACTGACGTGTTGTGGCTAACTCGCACGGTGAGTGAGCCTTCACTAGCCTTAGTAAGCTTGGTTAATCTACGCCCACTCCCCAAGCGCTTGGCCTGCCATTACTTGATCGCCTTGGTTAACGAGGATATTGCCGGCAGTTCCACTCTTGGATGATTTCACTTCAAACTGCATTTTCATGCTCTCAAGGACAAAAAGTACTTGTCCGGACTCAACACCCTGTCCGGTAGCTATATTTACTTGAATGACTTTCCCAGGGACTGGTGCTGACATGCCATCACCTTGGAAGGTTCCGCCACTGGATCCTCCGGATGAAATTCGTTCATCAACTCGTACCCAATTATGGCCATTTAGGCCGACCCAGTACTCGGTTCTGCTTGGTGACTGATGAACAACAAAACTAAAGGGATGAGCTAAGCTCTTTCCAGTTTCATAGAGGCCAAAACCATAACGGCTAATCGCATTAGGCTCAGCTGGACTCCATGCAATGTGTTTAGTCGTCACGTGCGTGAGTGCGGTTGAACTCCTGGATGGTGCTGTCCTGGCAACCTGAGCAAAGGCAGACGAGGTGATGTTATCGTGAGTAGGGTGTCCATCGGCAGTATGGGCAGTTGCTCGTGGAGTTGAGAGATGTCTTCCCTCGATGGCAAACATAAGTGCAACTTCATCTTGCTCGAGAGATTTGCGTGCAGCCGATTCCCAAGTGAGTGCGTCTTCGATATGGCTACCAATGAAATGGGTGTTACTAGGTCTTTCTATAATCTGCGGATGGCGCGCTAGCCAGATCAGGAATGGAATATTGTTTCTTGGCCCAGCAAAAAGAGTTCTTTCCAATGTCTGGGCCAATAATTCCAATGCCTGGCGACGATCCCCTGCCGTACAGACCAGTTTTGAAATCATGGGATCAAATCGGGTTGTAATTTCGTCTACTGTATCGAGTCCCAGTTCCCAGCGGATGCCACGACCTGCTGCTGGGACGAACGCTCTGACCGCGCCAGGCGCTGGAAAGAAGTTTGTTCCCGGATCTTCGGCGTAAATACGGACTTCAATGGAGTGTCCACGAGGTTTTAGAGACTTGAACTCGCTAGGTAGCTCTTCTCCAAGGGCGACGCGGATTTGCCACTCAACCAAGTCTACATTGAAAACTTCCTCGGTGACGGTGTGCTCCACCTGAAGCCTGGTATTCATTTCAAGGAAATAAAATAAGACCTGATCACGTTGGGTCTCATCTAGAAGGAATTCTACCGTCCCTGCGTTGTCATAGCCAACCGCCGAGGCGAGACCTTTGGCCGCTGCATGCATCGCGTCACGAACAGCCTGTGGAATATTCGGAGCCGGTGCCTCTTCAAGGATTTTTTGATGCCGGCGCTGCAGGGAACAGTCTCGGTCTCCAAAAATGCAAACATTGCCGTGCTTATCGGCCATGACTTGCACCTCAACATGTCTAGGAGCAGCCAAGTATTTTTCGACTATGAGAGAGCCGTTTCCGAAAGAGCTTATGGCTTCTGCAGCCGCACGTCTCGCATTGTCAGCGAGCTCCGCTTTGCTGTGTACAATCCGCATACCCTTGCCGCCGCCGCCGTAGGCTGCTTTGATCAAGAGAGGAAATCCAGCTTTATCCGCAAATTCATCCAGCTGGCGCAAGGCATTGGTCTCGCCTTGGGAAAGATCGAGACCATTTATGCCTGGCAAACAAGGTACTTTTGATTTATCCGCGTGGGTGCGTGCGGTGGCCTTGCTGGCCATTGCGTCAATAGCTCCGGGACGCGGACCAATCCAGGTGAGTCCTGCCTTGATAACCGTTTCGGCAAAACCTGCATTTTCTGATAGGAATCCAAAGCCAGGGTGAATGGCGTCAGCCCCGCTAGCTTTTGCAAATTCCACCATCAAATCAGGATTAAGGTAGACTTGAGTCGTTTCATCTTTAATGTGAATAAACTTTGTTACAATTTCTGCAAGGTAAGCCGGCGGAACAAGGCGATCTGTCAATGCGACCGTCTCAATTCCAAGTTTTTTTGCGGTGAGCGCGATGCGGCGGGCAATTTCTCCGCGGTTAGCGATGAAAATTCTTTTAATCGTTATTGTGCCTTGAGGAGATGCCATCATTATCTGTGCCTTTATAACTTTTCCTGGATATCCGAATGTTTTACGGACCGAATCCAGGGTGCTGATGTTTTACTAAAGAAGCATTTAAGTCCAGCTTGCCCCTCGGCGCTAGTCCTAGCTTTCGCTATGGCTTGCACCGTTTCATCAGACTGTAAGTTGTTGTGATTTCGAAGCGAATCAAAAAGCCGATTGATGGCCTTCTGGGCCTCAGGTCCGCAGCTGAGGAGCGTTTTAACTTCTTCGTGGACGGAGTCGTCGAGATCTGATGTCGCAACTTCAATGAGGCCAAATTGCTTCGCGTCATTTACGTCGAATGGGCGGCTGGTTAAAGCCAGGCGCCTAAGCTGACCAGGATTCATTTTGCGTAATAAATAGGGCGCAATGACTGCAGGTAAGAGTCCCAGTCGTGCCTCACTCAGGCAAAATTTGGAGCTTTCGTCCGCAATCGCAAAGTCACAACATGCGACCATTCCAACTGCGCCGCCATACACAGCCCCGCGAATCGCCGCAACTTTTGGGCATTCCAAGGAGATCAACGCCTCAAACATTTTTCTGAGTCTTGCTGCGTCATCAATGTTTGCTTCATAATTCAGTTCAGAAGAACTTTTCATCCAGGATAGATCTGCACCCGCTGAGAAATGTTTGCCACTTCCTGATAAAATGACGACCCTTACGTCCGACAAAGTACTAAGGGTAACAGCGTGTTCAGTGATTTCTTCCATCATTTGGGCTGAGAAAGCATTTGCCTGATCGGGCCGGTTTAGAATCAGGTGAGCGATTCGCCCACCATGCTCTAGAACTGTGTACTCGAGACGAGTTTGATTTTGCTGTGACATAAATTAGGACCCTTGGTTTTTCTTCACGTCCTCTATGACATCCGCAGGCACTGGTACCAACTGACGCAGAAGTGCTTGTGCAAAGGTTTTACCTTGGGCGTCGGTACGAAGAGTGAGTGTTCCGCCGCCGCCAAGTGAGGCGTCAAGAAGGAAGTTGTAGCCATTCATATTGTCGAGTTTGTAGCGAACAACTGAACCGTGACAAATCTCTTGAAAAAGATTCTTAACGCGTTGAGCTGTAAGCCACTGATCAAGCCAGGCGAAAGCCTTCGGGCTTCGCGCCAAGATGCCAATATTTGCCATGTCCCCCTTGTCACCAGAGCGTCCAAGGGCGATTGTGGAAAGAGGCACCGACTGAGGTCCCATGCCGTCCTTTATGGCTACAGCAACGGGGCTTGAAGCTTTCTGAGCCGTTTGAGTGTCCATGGTTGGTGCCTCAAAATTGCCAATGACGTCAGCGTCAATGATGCGTTCATCTTTGACGCCGTTTTCGTAAAGCGCAATCCGCGGACGAATAGCAGATTTTGGCATCAATGCGGGCCAATAGCTGACTACTTCTGTAGGTTTTGGTGCGCCGCCGAGAACGCAAACACCCGGAGGTCCACTAAGGATCAAGGCAGGGACCATTTTGCTGAACTTGCGAAGTTTTGCCTGATCTGAATCCCGCGCTCCGACACGGAGAATGATTTCATTGCCGTCTTCTTGGTGACCGAGGCTACGATGACAGGCATTCCAGCCGAAGAACTCAGTCTCAGTAGCCGTAAAGTTTTTGCCAACTTTATTCCAGAAGATTTCCGAAAATTGCTCAGACTTCTTGCGGGCGTCGGGTCCTGAAATGCAGATAGTTCCTAAAACTTTGTAGCCGTCCTGGTAAGCCATCGAGACTTTGTATAACGGCGTTGGTTCATAGCCTTTCACGCCGGAGACCTTCACGCGGTCTTTGCCATCGGCGGCTAAGCGGATAGTTGAAAAATCTGCAACCACATCTGGTGTGATGTAGGCTTTCGGATTTCCCATTTCATAAAACAGCTGCTCCCGTACGGTATCTAATGAAACAAGGCCGCCGGTGCCAGGATGTTTTGTAACGAAAAAAGTTCCATCAGCATTCATTTCGATGATTGGGTAGCCCATATTGCTAAAAGTTGGAACTAAGTGCCAGTCGGTAAAGTTACCGCCGGTGGATTGGCATCCACACTCAATAATATGACCAGCGACTATTCCTGAAGCCAGTTTATCCCAGTCATTATTCTTCCACCCAAACTCATGAATCATAGCCGCAACGGTGATGCCGGTATCGGTGACACGACCTGTGACGATAATATCTGGATCCCACTTGAGTGCTTCCACAACTGGTCCAGCTCCGAAGTAAACATTAGCCGCTTCTACCTGGCCGGCCACAGAGGCAAAGTCTCGACCATCTTCCATATTTTTGAATGAGCAACCTTTGCCTCGCAGATCGTCAAGCTTGGTAAGGATATCATCTCCATAGACAATCGCGATTTTTGGCTTTAGTCCCATTTTAGCTGCTAGCGATGCAATGGCTTCAGCACAAGCTACCGGATTAACACCACCAGCATTGGTAATGATCTTGGTTTTGTTTTTAAGAATTGCTGGGAAGACCTCTTCGAGCATTCCTAAAAAGTCTCTGGCGTAACCCAGCTTGGGATCATGAGATCTCTGTTTCTGCATGATTGACATGGTAATTTCAGCGAGAAAGTCCATGGAGATGTAATCTAAGTGACCGCCTTTGACTTGAAGTGCCAATGCCCCTGGATCATCTCCCCAGTATCCACCAGCATTACCAATACGAATTGTTTTTTTTCCTGTCATATCGTTAATAACTCCCAAAGCTCAGTGTCTGAGCATTCCTTACATTCTGAAAATACCAAATTTCGTCTCATCCCACTCGTGGTGCAGTGTAGATGCCAATGACATGGCGAGGATCTTTCGCGATTGACGTGGGTCAATCACGCCGTCGTCCCAAAGTCTTGCAGACGAATAATACGCGCTTCCCTCGCGAGTGTATTTTTCAAGGATCGGTGCCCGCATGTCGTTGATTTCGGAGGGGGACATCGATTGCCCTTTTCGTGCCAACTGCTGCTGCTTAACTGTGACGAGAACGTCGGCCGCCTGTTCGCCACCCATGACAGAGATGCGCGCATTCGGCCACATCCACATAAACCTTGGATCGTAGGCTCGTCCGCACATGCCGTAATTTCCTGCGCCAAAACTTCCACCTATCACCATCGTGATTTTTGGTACGTTAGCGTTGGCAACCGCATGAACCATTTTGGCGCCGTCTTTGGCGATACCGCCATGCTCGTATTTTTTACCAACGATAAACCCCGTGATGTTTTGCAGGAAAACAAGTGGGATTTGTTCTTGGGTGCAGACTTCAATAAAGTGTGCAGCCTTCTGAGCACTTTCCGAGAATAGCACGCCGTTATTGGCGATAATGCCAGCAGGTATTCCATTGATGTGGGCAAAGCCAGTGACCAATGTTGTTCCGTAGTTCTTTTTGAATTCAAAAAGCTCACTACCGTCTACGATGCGAGCAATGACTTCTCGAACGTCAAAAAACTTTTTTGGATCAGCAGGAATAATTCCTAGCAATTCTTCAGGATCGTAAGCCGGTGGACGCGGATCTATGAGTTTCACGGGGGCGCTGCGACGGTTGCCCAAGTGTCTTATGATGTCGCGAACGATCGCCAGGGCGTGCTCATCGTTATCAGCGATGTGATCGGCCACGCCGCTGATCCCAGTGTGCACGTCAGCGCCGCCGAGTTCTTCAGCGGTGACATCTTCGCCAGTCGCAGCCTTAACAAGTGGAGGGCCAGCAAGGAAAATAGTCCCCTGCTTGCGAACGATGACGCTCTGGTCACTCATGGCGGGTATGTAAGCACCGCCGGCGGTGCAGAAACCGTGGACAGAGGAAATTTGCGGAATGCCTGCTGCACTCATTCTAGCTTGGTTAAAGAAGATCCGGCCGAAATCGTCTTTGTCTGGAAACACCTCATCCTGCATCGGTAGAAAGGCGCCACCAGAATCAACCAGGTAGATACATGGAAGTTTATTTTGAAGTCCGATTTCCTGCGCACGGAGGTGCTTTTTTACGGTAATCGGGTAGTAGGTGCCGCCCTTAACCGTATGATCATTGGCAACAATGACCGTCGCCCTGCCAGAAACCATGCCAATCCCTGTGATAATTCCACCAGACGGTACGTTGTCACCATAAAGGCCCTCTCCAGCCAGCGCACTTAGTTCCATGAACTCTGTGCCAGGATCCACTAGTTTATTTACCCTCTCGCGTGCTGAAAGCTTACTTTGACTAGACGCCGAGGGTGGGCGTGACATGGTTTCGCGCAATTTCTGGTCGAACTCAGTAACCGTACTCAGCAGTGCAGAGTGGTTCGCATTAAATTCGGAACTGTTGATCTGGATCTGGCTTTGAATTTTCATGAAGCAGAAATTGCCTTTTTAATTTGAATTCAACTGAGGGTTACGCTACGACGCAATCTGAGACATCACCCCAGGTCGTAATTCCCAACTCATCGTCTTCCAGGATTTGCTGAAGAACTCCGTTAAGTACTTTTACGTCACCAACGGCACGGTGACGGGCTTCAAATGTTAGTTTGAAGTGTTCGGCTAGCGTGTCTAAATTGTAACGAGGAAGACCTGGGAGTGCTTTACGCGCAAGCTTTAGTGTGCAGAAACATGGCCATTGAATCTCAAACCCGAGACGGTTGCCTGCAGCCTTAAGCATAGACATATCGAACTCTGCATTGTGCGCCACAATAATTGAGCCATTGATGAACTTCAGAAACTTCGGCAGCACTTCGCTGATTTCTGGTTGTCCTTCAAGCATCGGCTGCGTAATCCCAGTTAGATTTATGATGTTTTGTGTCAGCTCGATGTCAGTTCTTACGAAACTCCAGAACTCGTCGACAACCTTGCCGCCAACGATTTTAAGTGCGCCAAATTCTATGATGCGATCAAGTTCGCTATCGAGGCCTGTGGTCTCAGTGTCGAAGAGGATCAGCGGTATGTCATGCAGGACTGTCGATGGTGGAACAGAAAAATGCACCATGCGTCTTAAGGCGAAATCTTGTTTGTCGCGATCAAATGACTCAACGCCAGATAAATCTGCTGGAAATAACGCTTCATGAAAGACAGAGTGTCGTAAGAGCATGTTCACCTGGCTCCACGATTTCTTCGAAGAATAGTGTAGGCTGCAACGATCGCAGCTGCCAATGCCACTGCCAGCAGTAAGTTGGCAGATTCCGCGTGAAGATTGTCAGTGATACTCATCCATGCGGTCAGAACTATAACAGGGATCCAAAGGGCGCCCCTGACTGCAAATTGCAGCGCAGGTGACGAGGTTACATAGGCGGCAGCCTTAGGGCCATTTTCGTAATACCAACTAACAAAGTCTTGTCCCAACCCTGATCTCATTAAAACGCGATCTCTAAACCAACGCAGTGGTTTCAGGTTCTTGTGAAGTGGAGATCCATAAGCTGCTGTCGCAATAAAGCACTTGGTGTCCGACAAAGATGCGTCTTCCTCTCCGTTTAGCTCTGAGTATGTGGTGTCTTCTGCAGGGCTTCCCGATTGGCAGGAGCTGCGGTTAAGTCCGCCGGGGCTATAATACGCAAAAATTGCGTAGTTTTTTCCATTCTCTAAGCCCGGAATAGAGGTT
>CAMDGW010000038.1 GCA_945897695.1 Pseudobacteriovorax antillogorgiicola
GTCGCTCATCCTTGAAAAGCCGGTTTTTAGCCAGGTTTGAAGTTTGGTGCGACCAAAGATTCTTGCGTGAGCAAGAAACTCTCCTAGTTTCATGGTGTGGGGATGCGGCTCAGTTGCATCAGGGACATGAGGAACATCTTGTGTCACACGCTCATAGGTCGCCGTGCCAACTTCTGGCAGGCTGTAGGTCAATGTCATGTGTGGGTTTACTAGAACATTGCCGCGGAGGTAACTTAATAGACCGGCCTCGCCGTTTAATTGAACGCGACCTTCCATTATGAATTCGACAGATGTTCCGTGGGAACGTTCCCAATCAATCGTTTGACGATCGCGGACGATTCCTTTGTTGTTTTTAAGATCCACTTCAATAGAGCATGTGACTGCTTTGCGTTGATCTTTTGTTTTAGTGATGATGCGCACAGGTGTTGCGGTGGTTTGCAACGCCCAAGTGGTTGCTGCAGAAATACCGATACCTTGCTGACCACGACTACAACGGCCACGACCAAATTTGGAGCTTGCCAGGTACTCGCCAAAAACTTTAGCGATGTCAGATTCTGGAATTCCAGGTCCGTTGTCATCGATCACAATTTTGAGGCGGTCGGTATTTTTCATGGTGCCGGCGCCCAGTTTCTCAATAACAATATTGATATTGGGCAAAATACCGTGGTCTTCACAGGCATCCAGACTGTTATCCACAGCCTCTTTAACGGTGGTTAGGACCGCTTTCGTTGGGGAGGAAAAGCCTACTTGCTGCAAATTTTTTGAAAAATATTCAGCAGTTGAGCTTGAGGTGATTTTTTTACCCGCGCGCGGTTTGGGTGATTCTTCTGCCGCGGGTTTTGCTGACTTTTTAGTCATGCTATGGCTCCAGGACGTAAAGGTAACTAGTGATTCGTAGTTTTCTCGCATTTAAGCAGGTCATTAAAGCGGGGATTTTAGGAACTCGTCAACACCCGATTCAAAATAGCCTGCCTTGCTGATGGTATTCATGCCCATCCCGGACTATTATTTAAAGGGCTGAAATAAATGAAAAAAATAATTTTGAGGTGCGAATGTCTCCTGGGAAAAATCCATGGCCAAACCGGTTCACAAAACATGCAGGCATTGATATCCCAGTCATTTGTGGGGCTATGTACCCATGTAGCAACCCGGAGTTAGTGGCTGCTGCCAGCGAAGCTGGCGGAATTGGGATCATTCAACCAGTATCTCTAGTCTTCGCCCACGGCTACGATTTCCGTGCGGGTCTTCGCTATATGCGTACCTTAACCAAAAAACCTTTGGGTCTAAACCTGCTGGTTGAAAAAAGTGCAAAGCGTTATGAAGATCGGCTAAAGGCTTGGCTGGATATTGCCATGGAAGAAGGAATCAAATTTTTTGTCACTGCTTTAGGTAATCCAACCTGGGTGATTGAAAAAGTACGTCCTGTCGGTGGCATCGTCTATCACGATGTTACGAATCTTAAATGGGCTGAGCGGGCGGTGGGTTATGATGTTGACGGGCTAATTTGCGTCAATAATCGCGCCGGCGGGCATCTGGGTGCGGAGTCGCCTGAAAAGTTGGTCGAGGCTCTCAAAAAATTTGGTCTGCCGCTCATCTGTGCGGGGGGTGTTGGCAGTCACAAAGAATTTCGGGATATGCTTGCCCTAGGATATGAAGGTGTGCAGCTTGGAACCAGGTTTATCGCATCAACAGAGTGTAGTGCGCACTCTGACTACAAAAATGCCATATTGAAGGCAAAGGCGAGCGATATCGTTGCTACCGATAAAATCAGCGGTGTTCCAGTATCCATCATCAAGACTCCGTATATTGAGGGTATTGGTACTGAGGCTGGTCCCATTTCCAAATGGCTTCTTAAACATCCAAACTTCAAACATTACATGCGGATTTTCTACACACTAAAAAGTGTTTGGCAGCTTAAGCAAAGTAATCAACGCGGCTCAAGTTACAAGGACTTTTGGCAGGCGGGAAAAAGTGTGGATACGATCGATAGCGTAACTTCAGTGCGAGAAATTATGGAAGAGCTGATTGGGAAAAATTAGGCTTCGCGAAGCCACTCTGCCAGCTTTATAAAAGATTTTTCTGCAACATAAGCTCTTAAACGATCTGCATTGGCATGTCCTTTGTAGCGTGATTGTTCAGAATGACTTTGATGACCTCGAGGGGTTTGCAGAGTAAGGTTCCATTGACCCGACTCAAAATTTGCCCAAAGAACGGCAAACCTTTCTGAAGCGTCCAGATTATCGTCATTTGTGGTCACAACGCTGAGTCCAGGCTTGTCACCAAGCACACTGAAAATCCGACTGGCGGCATAACCAGCGGTGGCACGATCGATAATCTTAAGATTTGGACAGTGGTGTAAGGCATGGATCAACTCTAGGGCGGCATCAAACTCGTTTCTTCCAACGAGCCAAGGAGCAAGGGTTCCCTCTAGTTTTGCTCGCCACTTCATCTCAAAATCACTTCGTTTCTTTTGTGGTATCCATACTTTGATATGGATATAGGGCATATGACTGCGGTAGCCAGTTAAGAGTCCACTTCCGGATAGCGATTCTTCCACCAGTTCGCCCAGCTTTGATTCGCTTTGACCTAGGCAGTGCCAAATCTCAGGAGATTGGTCTTTATCCTTGGGGGCAAAGGCGGAAAAAGCAGACTGTAGGTGATCTTCCCATAGTCCGGCAATTTCCCGCGGAGGTCCTGGCAGCACGAAAACTTTCGAGTTTTTTACTTCTAAGCTGAAGGCAGAGGCCGTGCCATGATGGCTCGGATAAATGGTGGCTTTCTCTGGAAAATAAGCCTGCTGCTTATTTGACTCTGCAAGCGGTGCACCTACGCTTTGCAGGCGCTGCATGATGCGCTGCCAGTCCGACTCATTCCATCTCAGTTTTTGACCGGCGACATCGGCAACAACATTTCTGGTTATATCATCGCTTGTGGGCCCAAGGCCTCCAGTTACGATAATCATCTCATGTGTAGTCACAAGGTCATGTAAAGATTGAGCGATCAATTGATGATCATCAGGGAGGCATACGTGATGATCACAAAAAAATCCAAGCTCCGTGAGGTTTGCAGCAATGGTGGATGCGTTCGAGTTAACGACTTCACCGGAGGTCAGTTCCGTGCCTACAGCAAGAATCGCAACTTTGATTTTTAGCTCCTGATCATTCATGGTCGTCGAGGCTGAATTCTGGCTTGGCGTCTCGTGAGATAAGATCCATCAAAGCCGACTTTGTAGGTTTGTGTTCATAGAGCACCTGATACACCTGTTCGGCAATTGGTGTCTCAACACCTAGTCTGCGAGAAAGCGCGTGTACAGCTTTAGCAGTTGTAAAGCCCTCTGCAACGGAGCCAAGGCTTTCCAATGCTGCGTGAACAGTCATACCCTGACCCAGTTTAAAGCCTAAAGAATAATTTCGACTCTTATCCGAGCCGCAGGTTAAAAATAAGTCCCCCACTCCTCCAAGCCCTTGGAACGTGATGGGGTTTGCGCCGAGTTTCACTCCCATGTGCGTTATTTCGGCAAGGCCTCTTGTTATCAGCGCAGCCATGCTGTTCATTTGTAGGCCAAGCCCCGCACAAGCGCCGGCTGCGATCGCTATCACGTTTTTCATTGAGCCGGCCACTTCAATGCCGATGGGATCTTTCGAGGTGTAGACCCGAAAAAAAGACGAGTGGAAAATTTTTTGAACGTCCGCGGCGCGCTGCGGATCTTTACTCGCAGCAACCACAGCTGTGGGCAGTTTTTGAGCAACCTCAATCGCAAAGCTTGGACCAGAAAGTATAACCGTCTTATCGGCTATCTCTTTGCCAAATAAATCAGCAACCAAATCGACGAAGAAGAAGCCTGAGCTAATCTCTACGCCTTTGACGGCACTTATTAGGAGCGGAGTTGTGTTTAAATGTTGTGCAAATGGTTTAAGTGTTTCACGCACAGCCTGCATCGGTACGGCTACGACGACCGCTTTGTAATCATTTATGTTTCCAGCTTCGATGTTGTTGATCGCCGTCAGGCTCGGTGTTAAGGTAATCGTGCTGAGATATTTGGGATTTTTGTGGAGATTGTTGATACTCTCAACGATCAATTTTGAACGAGACCAAATGTCAACACTCCAGCCTTCACGCGCGAGATGCTCTGCGAGGCATGTTCCGAAGTTACCGGCCCCGAGAACGAGAATTTTTCCTTGTTTGCTTGAGCCGCTCATCGAAACAAATCTCCTGTCACAAAGGTTTAACTGGAGTGTTAGTTTACCAGACTTTTCTGGCAGGTGGACAGAATGAACCCTTATATTCCTGTGCTTATTGTTTTAATTTTCGGTTTGACGCTCGGTGCAATCTTGAGCGCTCTCGCGGCGTTCCTTGGCCCCAGAAATCCTAGGCCAGAAAAAAGCGACCCCTATGAGTGCGGTGTGCCAAAGGTGACGAACGCTAATGAGAAGATGAGCGTGAAGTTCTACCTGACTGCAATTCTTTTTATCCTTTTCGATATTGAAACTATTTTCCTATACCTTTGGGCCAAAGCTTTCCCGCAGCTGGGGTGGTTTGGTGTGATTGAGATCATGGTTTTTATGGTGATTTTAGTCGCGGGATATATCTACGTGCTTAAGCGGGGGGCTCTCGAATGGGATTAACAGCAGACGAGTTTACAATTCAGTTTATCGCAACATTGATTAAGTTTGCGATTGTGGCTGGCTTGTTGTTGCAGATTCCTCCGCTGATGGTTTGGGCGGAGCGACGTATTCCTGCGATGATGCAGCGTCGCAAGGGACCAAACAGGGTTGGAATCTTCAAATGGCGTATATATGGCCTCATGCAATCTCTGGCTGATACGATCAAATTGATCTTCAAGGAAGAAGTTGTTCCCGAGGGGGCACAGAAAGCTTTTTACCACCTGGCGCCCGTTTTCTCTGTTTTCCCAGCATTTTTGATCGCTATGGCGATTCCCTATGGTCCGGACATTCATGCATTTGGAACGATTATTCCTCTATCAGTCATCCGTGTTGATGTTGGATTTTTGTTTATCTTTGCTGTGAGTTCCCTGGCTGTTTATGGGATCACGATTGCGGGCTGGGCATCAAACAACAAATACTCATTGCTTGGTTCTTTGCGTGCTTCAGCACAAATGATCAGCTATGAAATTCCTCTCGGCATGTCGCTGATTCCGCCTGTCCTTATTTACGGTTCTCTTGATCTTAACAAGATCGTTGAGGCGCAAAATCACTTTTGGAAATGGGGCGTATTTCTCTCTCCGCTCTCTTTTGTTTTATTCCTTATTGCAATGTTTGCTGAAACAAACCGCGCACCCTTCGACCTTGCAGAGGCCGAAGGCGAGCTTGTTGCAGGTTTTCATACGGAATACACCTCGGCTAAGTTTGCAGCTTTCTTCTTAGGTGAGTACGTTGGAATGTTTGTATTGAGCTGTCTTGCATCTACGATGTTTTTTGGCGGTTGGCAGATTCCATTTATTGACGTGCAGAAGTTGGATGAATTGACTGGATTTATTGGGGTTAGTGCTATTTTTGGGCATGTTACGCTCATGCTGAAGGCTACTTTTTTCATGTGGCTTTACGTCTGGGTGCGCTGGACGGTTCCTCGCTTCAGATACGATCAGCTGATGTCGCTTGGCTGGAAATACATGATTCCGCTTGGGCTTGTTAACGTTGTGTTGACTGCTGTGGTACTTGCGGCCGTCAGATTCTCTTAAGTCTCGGAGACCTTCATGCCTGATTTTTCTATTTTAATTACCCATGGCGTCTTTCATTTGTTCGCCGCTTTGATCACGCTATGCTCACTCATGGTGGTGGTGTCCAAGCACCCAGTGAAAAGTGCCGTATTTCTTGTGGTAGATCTTTTCTTGCTAGCAGGTCTTTACGCATCGCTTGATAGCCACTTTGTTGCGGCTATTCAGGTGTTAGTGTACGCAGGTGCCATCTTAGTCTTGTTCTTGTTTGTGATCATGCTTCTTAATCTTCAGCCAGAGGAGTTGAAAGGCTTGAAATTCTCCGCGGTCGAGGCTGGAACGCTGGTCATTTCACTGATTGGATTTTTAATCACAATCGTGACAGCGTTTAAGGGTGATCAGACTGGGCTGGGTGATGGGTCCTTGGATCCTGCAGCCATCGAGACTGCGGGCGGTAACACATACGTCGTCGCTATGAAGCTTTTGACAAATTATATTTGGCCGTTTGAGCTTGCATCGATCTTGATTCTGATGGCGATTGTGGCAGCTATTGTGATTGCAAAAAAAGACCAGAAAAAACCCGCGGCCCAGTAAGCCGAGCATGGAGGAGATAAGAACGTGGTACCTGTTGATTTTTACTTTGTTCTAGCCTGTTTAATTTTCTCCCTAGGCCTTTTTGGGGCGCTATTTAGAAGAAATTTGATCATGGTGCTCATGTCGATAGAGCTCATGCTTAATGCCGTCAATCTTGTTTTTGTTGCGGCGGGGCGAGCTATCGGCAACGTCGATGGGCAGGTGATGGTTTTATTTGTGATTACGGTAGCTGCATGTGAAGCAGCTGTTGGTCTCGCTATGGTCATCGCGCTGTTTCGTAAGTACGGCACAATCAATACCGATATTCTTAGACTTCTTCGCGGTTGATAGGGAGAATTTAAATGATGTTATGGATCATGCTTTTAGCTCCTCTGGTTGGTGCGGCCCTAAATGGGCTTGTTCTGCGTAAAGCGCCGAAGACGGTAAGCCATCTGGTGGCTGTGGGAGCTATGGCAGTTTCTTTTGCAGCAGCTCTTGCCATGTATCTCGAAATGATGAAACAGGGTGGCGAGCCAACCACATATCTTGCCTTTGATTGGCTTGATGCTGGTGGGTTTCACGCCCCATTCAAGTATATTGTGGACCGACTTTCGGGTCTGATGATGTTGGTGGTCACTGGCATTGGTACCCTCATTCACATATATGCCGGCGGCTATATGCATGAGGAAAAGTCCACGGCCCGCTTCTTCTCTTACCTCAACTTGTTTGTGTTTATGATGCTTCAGCTTGTTATGGGCGATAACCTGATGGTTATGTTTGTTGGCTGGGAAGGCGTCGGTCTTTGTTCCTATCTTTTGATTGGCTATTGGTTCCATGATGATAAAAATGCTGCGGCGGGCATGAAAGCATTCTTGGTTAATCGCATTGGCGATATCGGCTTCCTTCTTGGCATTTTTCTCACCTACAAACATTTTGGCACTGTCAGTTTCTCTGAACTTAGAGAATTAATTGGCGAAAACACCCTGGATGCGATTCACCTGGGCGCCATAGGTTGGATCACTCTTTGTCTATTTATTGGAGCAACTGGTAAGTCGGCGCAGCTTCCGCTTTACGTTTGGCTTCCTGATGCTATGGCTGGTCCTACCCCAGTCTCAGCCCTGATTCACGCCGCAACGATGGTCACAGCTGGTATCTATATGATGACCCGCCTAAACTTTATGTTCTATTTGGCTCCTACGACCATGCATGTTGTGGCGGTTGTTGGCGGATTGACCGCGTTGATGGCTGCAACGATTGCCATTGTGCAGTCAGACATCAAGAAAGTTTTGGCCTATTCAACTGTTAGTCAGCTTGGCTACATGGTAATGGCCTGCGGTGTCGGAGCTTTTGAAGCCGGTGTCTTCCATCTTTTCACACATGCTTGCTTTAAGGCTTTGATGTTCCTTGGGGCTGGTTCTGTCATTGTCGCTATGCACCATGAACAAGACATGTTTAAGATGGGTGGTCTACGCAAATACATGCCGATCACGCACATTGTTTTCTTAATCGGCGTACTAGCCATTATTGGCATGCCGCCTTTTGCCGGGTTTTTCTCGAAAGATGAGATTCTTTGGAAGTCGTTTATCGGTGGCGGTCCGCTTCTTTGGGGAGTTGGCGCTATAACGGCTGGATGCACCTCCTTTTATATGGTGCGTTTGCTGTGTTTGACATTCTATGGCGAGCATCGCGGCGGCGGACACTCAAGTCATGGCCATGATGATGCTCATGGTCATAGCGATCATAAGGTGCATGGTGATGGGCACTCCCATGGGCATACTCCTCATGAAACAGGGGTTAACATGTGGGGGCCGCTTGTGATTTTGGCACTCATGAGTGCTGGGGTTGGTCTGCTTGGTGTGCCCCACGTGCTTGGTGGACACAATATTTTTGAAGAATATCTTAAACCTGTGATTCTCATTCCTGAGGCGGCAGAGGAACATTGGGCATTCTTAGAAGCAAGCTACAGTCACTCACTTGAGATTGGTTTGATGGCGGCGTCTGTGGTGATCATGCTGATCGCATCAGGAACGGCAGTCGTTCTCTACGGGAGAGGGCCGAAGCCAGTTCTCGATACTTGGAAGAAGTCAATGTCTGGCGTTTATAACACTCTATCCAACAAGTACTTTGTGGATGAGTTCTATTTTGCAAAGATTGTTCAGCCTGTGCATGACATGGCTGAATTCTTGTGGGCATTTGTAGATGTAAAAATAATTGATGGTGCTGTGAACGGTGTTGGCGAATTCTGTAGATTTATCGCAGGGACTCTGAGCTTTAAAATGACGGGTTCAATTCACCGTCATGCAATGGTTTTGGTGCTCGGATTGGTTTGCTTGCTTTCGGCCTTGGTTATTCATTAATCCCAATCTAAGGGTTTGTTTGAAAATGGAACTTATCAACTCGCATATTCTATCTTTTTTGATCTTCATGCCGCTAATGGCTGCTGGGGTCGTATTGGCGTTGCCATCTTTGCAGGCGGCGCGCATGGTTGCCATGCTCGCATCGGTGGTGGCATTCCTGGGTGGGCTTCATGTGTGGTACTGGTTCGATGGAACGTCAGCTGCCCTGCAGTTTGTAGAAAGCTATGAATGGATCCCGTCCATGGGTATTAAATACATCGTTGGCGTTGACGGGCTTAGTCTTCTTTTGGTCGTATTGACCACCTTTCTGATGCCGCTTGTACTTTTGAGTCAATGGCATCTCGAAGAGTCAGGCCAAAAAAACTTTATAGCTCTTTTGCTTGCTCTTGAGTCCGGCATGATCGGAGCGTTGGCCGCAATGGACATGGTGTTCTTTTACGTCTTCTGGGAAGCCATGCTGATTCCGATGTATTTCATCATTGGTGTTTGGGGTGGTAAGCGTCGTATTTACGCCGCCACTAAGTTTGTTCTCTACACTGTCATTGGCTCGCTACTGATGCTCGCCGCTGCAGTGATTCTCTACTTCGCTCACTTCCGTCAGACCGGAGTGTATTCGACAAGTCTGTTGGACCTCTACCAGGTCAAACTCCCCCTGGCGACCCAGATGTGGATGTTTGCAGCATTTGCTGTAGCGTTTGCAATCAAAGTGCCAATGTGGCCGTTCCACACATGGTTGCCCGATGCTCACGTAGAAGCGCCAACCGTGGGTTCCGTGATCCTTGCCGGTGTATTGCTGAAGATGGGTACCTACGGCCTTCTTCGCTACGCTTTACCTCTGTTTCCGGAAGCGATGGCTGCCTCGGCTCCTGTCCTAATCTTCTGTGGTGTGGTTGGAATTATTTACGGCGCGTTGACAGCGTGGGTTCAAAAAGATGCTAAGAAGATGGTAGCTTATTCTTCTGTGTCTCATCTCGGGTTCGTCGTCATTGGATCTTTTGCCATCATGGCGGGCGGTGAGCTCAGTGTGGAGGCCCTGACGGGTGCAACCTATCAAATGATCAACCACGGGATTTCTACGGGAGCATTGTTCTTTCTTGTGGGGGTGATCTACGAGCGACGTCACACAAGAATGCTTGCTGATTTTGGTGGGCTTGCAGAAAACATGCCTCTTTTTGCCATCATGTTGATAGTGGCCACTCTAAGTTCGGTTGGACTACCTGGTACTGGCGGATTTGTCGGGGAATTCTTGATTCTGAATGGAACGTTTCAGGCGATGCCTCTGGCGGCCGTTTTCGCATCGCTAGGCGTTTTGCTTGGTGCGGTGTACATGCTAACTCTTTGTCGTAAGATTTTATTTGGACCTCTGGACAAGCCAGAAAATAAAGAGATGGAAGATTTGAACGCAAGAGAACTTGGTTACCTTGTGCCGCTTGCCGTGCTGGCGATAGCGATGGGCGTATTTCCTAATGCCTTTATGGGTAAGACAAAGCCATCGATTGAGCACCTTGCGAAGAATTATAAGAATTACAGTCTCGATTACCGCATGGGATCTGAGATGACGTCGAAGTCGGCAAACTAAGAATTAGAACCTGTTAAATCTCAGGAGTTCATCGTGAATTTTGAAATCCCACATCTGACCGCAAGTTTTTATGGAGCGGCGTTGCCAATCCTGCTTCTATGTACATCTGGCATCGTTGCCTTGCTTATGGGGGTTAGTAAAAACCTCAACGGTCCAAAAGCTAATTATTGGCTTAATTTTGGAGCTTTACTGGTTTCCCTGCTTGCAGTGATTCGTCAGTATGGAATTTCTGGTTCTGCTAGTGAAATGTTTTTGAGTGGCGGATTTATTGCGGGGCGTCTTGGTTTCTTTGGTCAGGGAGCCATCATTGGTATTGCTCTTGTGGTCTCATTGCTTATGGGTGAAGGCTATCTGAAGGATAAATTCTTCCGCGGAGAAATTATTGCCTTATTCCATATGGTGATCGCGGGCATGTGTACCATGGTCGCTACAGATGACTTGATCACTCTCTTTGTTGGTCTTGAGATGGCGTCCATTGGCGTATACGCATTGATTGGGTACACAAGCCCCACCAAACTTTCTCAGGAAGGTGCAATTAAGTATTTCGTACTTGGGTCAGTAGCTGCTGCGATTTTGTTGTTTGGATTTGCGTTTTTATACGCTGCAACTGGAACCCTGCGCATCAGCGAAATCAGCTCTTCCATTGGGAAGGTTAGCGGTCATGCGTGGGTGGAGCTTGGAGCTATCCTGACGTTAGCCGGATTTGGTTTTAAGATGGCCCTCGTGCCGTTTCACATGTGGACTCCCGATGCATACGAAGGCTCACCTACTGGCCTTACTGCTTTTATGGCAACAGCAATGAAGACCATGATAATGGTCACGGCTATTCGCTTTTTCGAAAATGGTCTCGACGGTGTTCACGGCATCTGGATGCCAGTGATAGGATTTATGGCCGCGGCGTCGCTGCTCTTTGCCAACATCATGGCGCTAGCCCAGCAGAGTGTAAAACGAATGCTTGCTTACTCGTCCATTGCCCACAGTGGCTATATGGCATTGGCGTTTGCCTCGATGAGTGGAGGAGTTTCTCAGTACGCCGTCCCGTCGATTCTGTTCTATTTGATCGGATATGTCCTGGTAAGTCTTGGTGCGTTTGCTGTGATTATGTGGCTTGAAAACGAACGCTGCGAGAATATTATTATTGATGATCTCACAGGTCTTTCCAGGCAGCATCCTTATGCTGCCGTGGCTTTGGCCCTGTTCATGTTTAGTCTTGGGGGCATGCCGCCCACAGTTGGATTTATCAGCAAGCTTTATATTTTTAATTCAGCCCTCAGTAACAATATGATTGGTCTGGTGGTTATCGCTGCCATCGGCTCAACTATTTCGCTCTACTACTACATGCGCATCATTGTGCGCATGTTTATGATGGATTCCAGTCCTGTTCTTGGCGCATTGATTAAGCCGGTGGCGTCAAAGGTGACGGTCGGCGTGGTTTTGGCATGTGCCATCTTGGTGATTTTGTTCGGGACGGTTCTTCCTGAGTCGGGCCTTAGGGTGGCAAGACATACGGCCGGCGAAGTCACGGGCGGGTAAGTCCATTACCAGACGAGACGGTTAGACTTGAAACAAGCCTTCGGATTTTGTTTGAAAGAAGTGCTTTATAGTTTTGAAATACCATCGTGATAAGAGGCCCTAAGTAAAGGGCCTCTTTCTTTAATCAGCTTTTATTTCATTAAATCCGGTGGTGCTCCTCCAGCAGGATTTCCTCCACTTGCTTCATCTCCGACGGGGGTCATTTTGTTTGGTGAGAGGCTGGCGATGGTGGACCGTTTGGATTTGTAAATTTGCGGTGCATCGGACCGACGAATGTAGATCATCTCGGGGTTGTCCTGGGCAGTCCAAACGTCAATCGTGATGTCTTTTTCCTTAGGTGAAAGTCCAAGAATCACCCGGTGCTTTGGGGCTTTGGGAAGGTTTTTTGCCACCGCGCTAGAGCTATCGAATACATCCTCGGCGCGGGCATATTCAAGGTCTACCACTAGGCCTCTAATATGATTAGCGGTCGCAGGTTTTTCTTCGGCCTTACCACTAAATTTCCCGTCAGGAGAGAAGTTTCCAGCGTCCTCGGCTCGATACCAGTCCGTGGCGACCTTTGCAAAGGATTCTCCATCAATCGTGACTTTAGTCACGTCAGATGATCCAAAGGAAAAGATTTTCTTATCTCTCAGATCCTTGGCTGTTTTTAGGATTTTGCTGCGGGCGTCGGTAGGTACCTTAAAGACAGCCGTAATGCCGCTGACCTGGGCATAAAACGCATCTTTAACTTGGCTGACAGTTAAACTGATGGGCGTATCTTTTTTTGAAAGCTCTAATTTTGCCAGAAGATTCTTATCTGAAAGTGAGGACAAAAGTTCTTTTGAGGGGTGATCAAAAAACTCTTCAGCTTTTATGCCAAAAACATCCTCAAGGTAATTTTTTATGGAGACGTTATCGCCTGGAGTCGTGCTTGGGCCTTGGATCGTCCACTTCCCGTCGTTTTGCACGAGATTCAGCGATTCAAGTTTAGCCCCAGATTTAGTTGTCAGCTTCACGGCAGTAATGTCAGACGGTGATCCTGAAAGAACTTTTTTATCCCGAAGGTCAAAAAGAGTCTTTGCAGTCGAAGTGGCAATATATTGACTGCCTGTGTAGACAGTGTCGGCATTACTTGTAGCCGTGTAGACGCTAAAACCAACGGGAGTATTAAGTCCAACGAAGAACTTAACCTTTTTATTATCTTTTGTTTCAATCTCGATTTCGCGTCTTGGATTAGCGAGACCAAATTGAGGCCACTGCTCTTTTGATTTTGATACTTCTGACTCCGTCTTATAATCTGTCACGTTCTTAATTAGATCAGCTACTACCTGCTGATCCGCCGTTGTTGTGACGGGCGATATAATGTCCCAGCTGCTACCATTTAATCGCAGGGTGATTTCAGTAAGCTTTGACAGATCAGGTGCGGCTCCGGGCGTTTTTTCGCCCCCAGAATCGTCATTCGTTGTCTTTAACCTAAGCCCGGTAACGGAATCAGGTGTGATGGAAAGGAGAACCCCTTTGGTCTCCTTTTCCTTTTCTTCATTCTTGGTTTTCCATTCGTCCCAGGTTGCCAGAGCCCCAAGTCCAACTAAAAGCGTTGTAAGCCCGGCGACCTGCTTCCATTTTTGCATTATGCTTGTCTCCTCTTAAGCCAATAAAATGAGCCAACTCCCAAGAAAATGAATGGATAGATGAAACATATAAACAGGAGATTTAATGTTGCGCCGCCGGACATAAGAGTCAAAGTACTCTTTGTCGTGTCCTTTGGGCGAATAGCAATAAAGTCTTCATCCTGTGTAAGCCAGCTCACCGTGTTGGCAAGCAAGTCTCTATTTTCTGCTGTCTGCGCTCCTTGGTTGGTTGCAAACTGAGCAGAGCCAAAAGCTGCTATTCTTGCATCCTTCTCGCCAACTTTACCGGTGGCAGTTCCCATTACGGCAAAAGACCCTTGTTCAACGCGTTCTTTGGTTAGGCCTTTAAGGTCTGCAGCTGAGTGAACATTTTTGACGCGGACGGTAGTTTCCCCAGCCGTTTTCCCAATGAGACTTACTTTAAACTTGGCTGAATTTTCTGGGTTTTCTGCGATAGTGCGTGTGTTTTGGAAAAGAACCGCAACATTGCTCTTTCGTGCAAAGTCTTTGGTGATAGGGCTGAATTCATCAAATTCCTGAATTATGGCGTTGTTTTGTCCAAGTAGCTGGGCTCTTGGATCGTCAGGAAGAAGAATCATTAAGTCGTTATTAAAAGACAGTCCATAGTTTGAAAGGAACTTATTTAGATTTTCTGTCGGAATCATGGCGTCGACCAAAACAAGTACGCTTCCACCTTTGCCAACAAATTCTTCTAGAAATTTAACTTCAGGTTCTTTGAAATCATATTTTGGACCGGCGATGACGAATGCTGCTGCATCGTCTGGAACCTTGCCGGCATCGAGCAGCGTAACGTCGGCCACATCATAACGATTATTTTTAAGCTCCTGGGACATCTGTTCAAAACCAGCTGGGTCTTGGCCTGAGAGTTGACCTTCTCCGTGACCTTTTGAGAAGTAGATTTTCTTGGAGCCTTCTTTGAGAACGGCGACTAAGGCGTTAGTAATTTTTTCTTCCGTAAATGTTGTAACCCGGTTTTCCTGGGTTCCAAGCTTAAAAATTGCCGTATTACCACTCGTCAACTTGTCAGCCATTGCGCGGGCATTTTCTTTCTGAGGATTCACGTATTCGATTTTTATTTTGGAATCTTTAGCCATATAGAGACTCATTAGATCCCTGAATGTTTGTTCTTGCTGCTGGTCAATGAAGTATGCAGTGACATTTAGCGGCACATCCTTCTTCGCCAGAGTCTCCATAGCCTTTAAGCTTTGGTCAGACAGTGTGTTGGTCTTGTCTCGGCTGATGTCCCAAGTTTTATCGAAGCGAGGCCTGCTCGTAATCACGGCGATGCCAATGAATACCAAAACAGCGAGAATCAGCACGGCACCTGAAGAGGCTCCGTACTTAGCTCCTTTACGCGCAAAGAATTTCTTGAATCCTTCGAGATCAAGCCAAACCCAGAGAGCCACCAGACCGGCAGCCATGCCCCACCCAAGTCCCTTGAAAAGTAATGCCTGACCTGTGAAGCTCGATGCCAGCGTTGCGCCAAATGCTGCAATAAATAGGGCTAAAAACGGTAAAATAAATAATCCGCTACGCATAGTTGTTTACCTCCAACGCTGACTGTCTAAGGTGACATTGGTGAAAAAGAGAAACATTGCGGTGAACACAATGAAGTAGACAGTGTGCCCCAAAGAAAGCGTTCCTTTAAAGAAAGCATCGAGATGATCAGAATTTGCCAGATACTTCAGCACTGATTCAGTAATGCCACCGCCGGCAAGATTTGGCGCCATCCAGTTAAGAATAAGTAACAAGAAAAGTCCAAACATCGTAAATAGGAAGGCCATGAATTGATTACTGGTCATGGAGCTCACCCACAGGCCAAATGCGATCTGGGAGCAAACAAGTAACAACAATCCCAAATAGCTAGTGACTATAATCATTTTGTCGGGGTTGCCGTGTGTGATGGTAAACAACGGATAGACTGCCGATGCGATTAAAACAACTGCCATCAGCCCTGTTGCAGCAAGGAATTTCCCCAGAACAATCTCTAACGCTGTGCACGGAGACGCTTGCAATAACCTGATAGACTGATTTCGCTTTTCTTCACTGAAACTTGCCATGGTAACGGCTGGGACCACAAGCAGGAGAATAAAATGCAAGTTGTAGAATAATGCCTTCAACAGCTGCTCAATCGTCGGAGCTTGTCCACCCATCATCGGAGCTTGCTGCGTCATTTGCATGAACATGCCGATAAAGTTGTTAAAAAAGAAGCCCATAAAAATCAGAAAAAACCAGAAAATTGCTGCAGCGCGGGGAGATGAGAAATAAGCCCTTAGATCCCGGCGTGCAATGGCCATGATGCTATTCATTAAAATATCTCCTTATCT
>CAMDGW010000039.1 GCA_945897695.1 Pseudobacteriovorax antillogorgiicola
CTTGGTCAATCCTCCAACGAGACATAATCGCTGTAAAATATGACGGGACAAAATCGCTGTAAAATTTCGACGAGACATATTCCCTGTAAAATTTTAACGAGACAGAATCCCTGGTTACTCCACACTCAGATTCACTCGGAACGTCTCTAATTGGGCTTCTGAGGGGTTTCTTAACCATCCGAAATATAAACACTATTTGGTAAAAATATCCAAAATGTAAAGATTGAGCATGAAAATGCCGATAACTGTAATTGAGGGTGAGTGGATGATTGTCCGCGTCGGCAAAATTTCGGTTGTGATCTTAACGGCTGCAGTCACTGGTAGCTGCGGGAAGACGATTCTTCAAGTCATGGGCGGTGGATCAACCAATATTGTTGGTCTCAATGTTGCCCCTGCTGGAGAAGGCTTATATGACCGTTGCGGCATCAGAATCAAAGATTTAGCGGACTCCTCGGCTAAATTGGCTGACATCAAGCTACGATCGGACGTCAGAGTGACGGGGTCCTCATCTGGTTTAAACTACAATTTTTTAATGCAAGCAAACGTGCATATTGTCGCCTCAGCAGGGCGGTCTGTTGCCGAGACGTTATTACAGCTTAAAGAAAACAAATCAGACGATGTTGACAAGGATGGAGTTGGTCGAATCACTACGGATTTGGCCAAACAAGCTGCCTACGACAATAGTACTCGAGTGACAAGTGACAGTATGTCAACCGGTCTATTGCTTAAGCTTCAGAAAACTGATGAGAGATTTAAGGATGTCGAGTGCGCTGTTACATTTACTGGAAAACAGACCACTGAGACCGCGGACTCTATTGGTGTCGTGGAGTTTACGCCAGGCATACCTAATGCTGTGAATCCCAGGGCCTCAATAGCCACATATGACCTGGAGCTCGGAGCGAGTCGCTCCTTTACGGTTAAGGCTAAGGTCATAAAAGCCGCAAAAGACTGGTTGCCTGAAGGCACTGAGACGGATGTCACGATTGCATTCAAACGAGTGCCATCAGATCAAAAGTCAGCAGCAGGAATGCCAGCCAACGCCCCTGCAGTCACGGCCGACGTGGCTTACGAAATGATTACAACGTCGCCCGCCGGAGATGTTTGGAAGATGGGCTTGTCCAAGCGACAGATATTTTATATCAACACCACAGATAGGGATTTGGTAGGAGCTTTGTCGGACATGGGACGCAAGGATCCCAAACTTAAAACTGAATTCCCGCCAGTATTTGCTGTACCGGTGACAGAGTAAGAGACTTGGGGCAATTGATCCTGAATTTTTGTAGCCATATTTAGGCTGAAATACCTTTTTTACATTATAATAGTCCCAGGTGAATAAACCGGAGACTTTGACTTGTATCGAAATAGTGTACGCTCAAGCGCAGTTGTTTTTTTGTTGTCCTTGGTGACAGCTTCATTTTTTTACTCGTCGCAAGCTGTGGGACAGTCTTTTCTATTCCCAGGCGCCTCCGTGACCTATGAATCTGGTTTGTCTCAGACAAATACCAGAGGCGCTGTTGCCATCTCGAACAATCCTGCCAATAGCGTGATTACCAGGGGGATTGAGCTATACGGTGACATGACTATTTTGAATGTCGATTATAAGTATTCTCGGACGGGTTATGATCCCGTGGGCATCAAATTGACCGCTCCACCAGTGAATTTTGGCGTTAGCTTTAAGCCAAATCCTAAAATGGCTCTCGGTGCGTTCGTCACTCCGCGTCCCTCATCCCAGGCGCAGGTTGTTAAAAATGTTCCTCAGGATTTGGGTGGTGAGATCACGCTTGTTGATGTTGAAGCCAAGCAAGGTGCATTCATAACCGGCTTTGGA
The DNA here is from genome assembly GCA_945897695.1 of Pseudobacteriovorax antillogorgiicola. GTDB lineage: Bacteria > Bdellovibrionota_B > Oligoflexia > Oligoflexales > RGVZ01 > CAMDKS01. The sequence continues at coordinate 1,829 of CAMDGW010000039.1, forward strand.
CTGGGTTTCAAAGTAAACAACAGCACAGCCCTCGGCATCAGCGCCATTGAAACGGCAGAAGACACTCAGATTATTGTACGTAATGCGGGCACGACAGATGACAAGAACGCTTTACTCGGCATGCGTTTCATTGGATCTTTTTTCCAGGTGATTGCTGGCTTTCGCCATATTCCCACACAACGTCTGACGATTGCCGGTAGTTACAAGACATCTGTTCAAAAAGAGTATTCTGGCAAGTTGATCTTGAAAGGTGATCAGGATGACACCGTCAAAAAAAAAGGATTTGCTCCAGCTATACTGTCAGTTGGTGCGGAGTATCGTCTTGGTGTACCGACGATATTTGGGGAACTAAGGCGTGAATTCTGGTCTGCGGGGGCCTCTAGCTCCGCATCAGGACTTCCGGGTGCTCCTAGCCGAACAGCTTTCAACGATACGCTGATTCTAATTGCCGGCGGGCGATTTAAATTGGGTGATGATCGCTTGGTCAGCGCTTCTATTGGATTCTATCCAGCGAATGTGGGCGATGGAACGCCAACTTCTACAACTGCAAATCCTGATGCAGTGGGAGGGGTGCAATTTGGTGAGTTCGATGGCATCACTCGAACGATGTTCTCAGGCTCATACCGATACTCAATGAAGAAGCTCGATATCATGGGTGGCTTTAATTTTATTTCTGGTTCGCGGACAGTCCCCGAAAACTACCCTGGTGCCGGACGCTATGATCTAACGGTATTTTCACTTGGCGCCGGCGTCAGCAAATATTTTAGATAGTTAGCTGCCGCAAAAGAGATCTTTGAGTCTGAATTAAGTATCCGTAATCATTAATTAAATTTCTTGTTTTTGTGATTTCCTAAAGTTAAGGCACCTATGACCCGATACGTACAATCGGAGGTCGGAGTGCAAAATCAAAAACTAAAATTTCCTAGCTGCTTGCTCTTGGCCTTTTTGGTCTCTTGCTCAAGCGAAGGATTGGTGGACATTGGAGGGTCCAGTGATGCTAAAGGTATGAGCGGCCGATGGAGGCCACCTGGAGAGCGTCCTGAGGCGTTTGATTTTGAGAAGCAGTGCGGTGTGCCGGCTGATAAGGCCAACGACGAAAATGCGGTGCTTCTGAGTGGGGACTACACAAGTTTTCCAATTATTGTTGAAGGATCAAAGGCTGTGCTCGGCCAAACGATTCCGTATAGGGTCATTCTTCAGGCTAAAGTTAAGATTACAGCAAATACAAAGGGGTCGAACGTTGATCGGACTGTGACAAAGATCAGCGCAGAAGGAACAAATCCGATTATTTCCATATTTGTAAACGGCACGGCCGACAAAAAGGCAAAAGGTGCTTCAGGTGTTACCAAAACAGAACCACTGCCTATCGGTGAGTGGCTAAAGCTTACTGGAAATTCTGGCAATCCTGAGATGAAAGATTTGCTGTGCGTGGTGACTGGTGCGAGGTCGTCGACGTCTGTTACTGGCGAGGGGACGCTCGCTGCGACATTTACGCCTGCACTTGTAAACTCAGTGAGTCCACTTGCCTCACCCGAGAGGATGCGCAAGGAAATTGGTGGAGGACGCACGTTCAATGTCACGGCAAATGTAACATCGGTTCCCAAGACGGGCGGTTTTATGGAAAAGGCGGATACCAATTTTAAGGTCGGAACTAAGTCAGGGAAAATTTCGATTCGTGAGGCAAAGCCCGTGCTTTCGGTTGTAAATCAGGCGGCTAATATTAATAGAACGATTACTGCAGATATTGCTTATGAGGTGATTAACGAATTTCCAGGTGGTGCCTATACGGTGGGTCTGCCAAAACGGGCCGTATACCTGATTGATACGAAAAATAAGGCGATGAAAGCAATATATCTTGAAGATGATCGCCCTGATCCAGAAAGTGGACAGGTGGCTACTCCGCCAATCGTCATCGTGAAAGATAATTAAAAAAAGCGCCGATGACGGCGCTTTTTTCTTCATGACTTTTAGCTGCGAGTATACTGCAGTTTTGATAGATCAAACTTATGTACGTTTTTTAGACGATCAAGTATCCGATCCAATGTTTCGCGAGGAATCTCCGGGGATCGACTCAAAATCCAAAGCGTACTGCGGTGCGGTTCACTTACCACCGCAAACTCATAGTTTTCACCAAGATCAATAATCCAGTAGTCTCCCGAAAACGGCCAGAAAAATGATACTTTCAGCTCGGCGTTAGTTTCTTTATTAACAACTCTTGCGATTCCTTTTGCCCGAGAAATATCACCGGTTGGTGAGCCTTTATGACATTCATTTAAAACATCAACTCGGCCGTCGTCTCTTAGGGTGTATTGCGCTGTGGTGTTAAAACAATTACGGCTAAACCACTGAGGAAAACTTGCAATCTCAAACCACTCACCCATGTAGCGGTCGATGTCGACATGATCGACTGTCTTCAGAGGTGTTTCAGCATTAGCTATAGTTTGGCAGCTAATGAGAAAAGAGGAACATAGGATAACAAGAGTCTTAAACATGGTCAGCCCCCTCGGGTTTTAGATCCTAAAAGGCTTATACACTTGCGGATAACCGATAATCCAAGGGAATTTTTTAATTATCTGAAAGTGTTCAGCTAAATGCGATTTTCCCTGCCGCAAGAATCATAAAAATTGCGAAAATACGCCTCAACGTCTGGGGATTAAGGCCAACAGCAAACTTGCTCCCAAGGTACGCTCCGGCAGCCATTCCGAGGGCGACCCATAATCCAGCCTGAAGGTGGGATTGATTTATCTTTCCGGCCTGCCAATAATTCCATACCGCGAAGGCGCCGACTGGCAATAGCAGCGCCACGAGGGAAGTCCCATTAGCTGCATGTTGATCCATGCCAAAAACGAAGATCAGGATCGGGATAATAACCAGGCCCCCGCCGATTCCAAATAGGCCAGATGCGATGCCAGCAAGGATCCCGGTCAGTATATATCCCCACCACATGGCCATAGAAAATCTCCTTCGAGAACAGATGTTTTTTAGTATTCTGTCATAGTTCAAAAATAACTTCATGAGGGCGTTTCAATGAGTATGTGGCATGAGCGTTGGGCGGTAAAAAAGACAACCTGGGATTTGAATGGGCCACATCCATTAACTAAAAGCTTATTCCAAAATTGTGCTTCTTTGTCACCCGAGAAGGCAAAGGGGCGTTGGCTCATTCCAGGGTGCGGTCGCGCGCATGATGGGCCGTACCTGCTTGAACTCGGTGCAAAGTCAGTGGACGGCCGCGACTTGGTACCGCAGGCAATTGATGAGGCAGGTAGGCTTTATGGGAGTGTCGCTAACCTAAGACTGAGCTCAGGGGATATCACACAGGTCTCTTATGATGATGTTTGTGCTTTTGACTGTATTTTTGATCGGGCCATGCTGTGTGCTCTCCAGGGTCAGGCGCGTGATAATTATGTAAATGCGTGTGCGCAATATCTAAAGCCAGGAGGTCTTTTCGCCTCCCTGGCATTTGCGTCGACTTCCCAGCCGGAAGTTGGACCACCTTTTCAGATAACACGGTCAGAAATCGAAGTCCTATTTGGAGGGAATTGGCGAATAGAATGTCTGGAGGAGCGTTTTGATGGCCCTTGTGATCAAAAAATACTCAGTGAGTGGCTCCTGATAGCGCAAAAACTGTAACTGGGTCCACAAATGCGGCGTGGCGCAACCTCCAGTGTGTTTGTATAGTGCTGACGTTTATGTAGTTTTGCTTTTGAGCTGGGATCTTTTGGGAGGAATTTTATGGCAAAGAAACATCGCTTTCTTGAACAACTTGGCGGTGATCCGTTTGAGGATGAAGACAGTCAAGCGCCTGAAGCTGCATCCAATGAATTTGCGGATATGATTGCACATGAGGCAGCGCGCGGTTTTGCTCAGTTGCGTCAGGGCGATAAAATTGAGGCCAAGGTCATTGGAATTATCGACGGAAGCATTGTTTGTGACGTTGGTCAGCGCAGCGAAGGGGTTTTGCCCACAGAGGCAATGGATGCTGAGGAAATTTCCAAGTATAAAGTAGGGGAAACCTACTTCCTTTATGTTAGCTCCATGAAAAACGGCATTGAGCTCGCGACTTCCGTCTCGGCGCGTCACGCGGGCCTTGATAGTCTTCGAGATGCCATGAATTCTGGGTTACCGATTGAAGGAAAAGTTACCGGTGAAAATAAAGGTGGCTATACCGTTGAGCTACCGGGCGCCCGTGCTTTCTGTCCGTTCTCACAGATCGATGTTGTTGGTGGTAAACCACCGGCAGCATTTATTGGTCAAACCTTCAAATTCAAAGTCATCAAAGTCGCAGGTCGCGACGTCGTGCTTTCTCGGGCAGCTTTGCTACGTGAGGAACAGGCCGGGGAACGCGCTAAAATTTTACAGACCTTACAGGTTGGCGACACCGTTATGGCGAAGGTCGTTAAGATTGAAAATTTTGGAGCCTTTATTGAGTTAGGCGGTGGTTTGAATGCTTTAGTGCCGATAAGTGAGCTAAGCTGGAGTCGTCCAGCCTCACCTCACTCAGTTGTTACTGTGGGAGATCAGGTCACAGCAAAAATTATGAAAATTGATACGACAGGTGATCGTCCTAAAGTTTCTGCATCTATGAAGCAGGTTGAGGGAGATCCTTGGGATCTTCAGGTTGAAAAGATCGAAAATGGTGCCATCGTTGATGTAAAGATCACCAAGCTGATGCAATTTGGTGCTTTTGCCGAAATTTTGCCTGGGCTGGAAGGTCTCATTCACATTTCTGAAATGAGTGCGAAGCGTAGAATCAACACGCCTGGTGAAGTTGTTGAAGTTGGGCAAATTGTGAAGGCAAAGATCACTGGCATTGACCGCATTCAGCGCCGCATTGGACTGTCGATGAAGGTCTTGGAAGCTGATTATGTTGAGCAGGAAGGCAAAAAGCAGATTGATGAACGTAACAAAGCTGAAGATGAGCACCGTGGAGTGGAGTTCCGCTCCCAGGGGGCATCCGCAACTTTGGGTGATGCGTTTTTGAAGGCTGTAAATAAATCCAAGTCTGGGAAATAAGTTTTTTTGTTCAAAGCTAGTTTAAAACTTTTTTTGGGAGCGACGGCCATTGGCTTCGCTCCCATTTTCGCGAAGCTTTTAATCGTTGATGGTGGCGTTAGCCCCATTGGCTCAGGATTTTGGCGGATGTTCATCGGAAGCCTTGGTTTTTTGATACTCGTGCTTGCCAATCGAGACCAAAGAAAAGCCAAAGGTGAGGTGGTGCGTCTGCTGCGGGATTCAGCTGGTCCTGCATTGATGGCGGGCCTGTTGTTTGCTGGCGATTTGATGGCGTGGCACACGTCGTTTCTTTATACATCGGTCGGCGCCAGTTCCTTGATCGCAAACCTTTCAGCCATTCTTGTTCCATTGGCTGGGGTGTTATTTTTTAAAGAAACGTTACAGGTAAACGTCGTCCTTGGGGGAGCGCTTGCATTTTCTGGACTTGGTGGCCTGACTTTTCTCAAGCCTGAGCATCTGCAGGCTGCCCATGATTCGTGGAGATTTTTGGGTGAAGGTTTGGCCTTTATGACAGCCTTTTTTTACACTGGCTACATGATTTCAATTAAGACCCTCGCAGGCCGATACTCGTCCAGGATGCTGATGCTTATCTCCTCTTGCGTGAGTGCCCTTGCCCTGGGTGCCGTAGCTATTTTATTGCGTGAGCCCATACTGCCAAATCATGAAGTCGGTTGGTTGTGGGCAATTTGTGTTGGACTGATTAGCCAAGTTATAGGCCAGGGGCTGGTTGCTAGCTCTTTAGCCGTATTGCCCGTCGGGCAATCAGCTATTCTGCTTTTGTGGGCGCCTATCAGCACGGCGATATTTGGATGGCTGATTTTCAATGAAGCGATGAGCACCGGCCAGATTTGGTCGATGCTTTTAATGGTGTTCGGAATCGGAATTGTTGCCCGCAGGTAAGTCCTATTTCTGGTTTTTTACGAAGCGGTTGGCAATCATATAAATCATGTTGCAGAGATCCTCAGTATTGCTACCTCGCTCCATAACTGACGCGGGAAGCTGAGGTCCAAGTAACACTGGGCCGATTCCCGTGCTACCAGAAATTGCGGAGAAAAGTTTGTAGGCAATATTGGCGCTCGTTAGATCGGGGAAAATAAGGACATTAGCTTGCCCTTTGAGCTGACAGAATGGGAAGTCCCGTTCTTGCAGTTTATCGTTCAAGGCAATGTCTGCTTGAATTTCGCCGTCAAAAATAAAGTCTACATTTCGCTCGTGTAGAATCTTGACTGCTTCGGCCACTCGTTGGCTTTTTTCATGGCGATTGCTGCCGAAGCTGGAAAAGCTTAGCATGGCTACGCGAACTGTCTCATCGGTATATTGCTTGGCAAAATTAGCCGTATTGAAGGCAATGTCAGCCAATTCGGCAGACGAGGGATCGATACACACTGTGCAATCGGACAGGAAGTACATCTTTTTGTTCCAGGAGAACATGTACAAGCCGTTCATAATTCGGCCAGGTTTAGTTCGGATCACTTCCAGGATCGGTTTTAAGCCGTTAACGTACGGTTCCACCATACCAGCGATTAAGCCCTCAGCGGCACCGCTACGAACTAACATGTTGCCAAAGTAGTTGTTGTTACGCAGCATCTGCTGGGCGGCAGACCTGGTCACACCCTTTCTTTGTCTCATCTTATAAATTTCTTCTGCAAAAGCCTCAAGTCGATCATCTGTGTGGGGATCGATGATCGTAGATTTTTTATCGAAATTGTGGATTCCAAGAGATTCAGCTTTAGCCACGATCTCTCTTGCGTTACCAAGAAGGATGGTCGAAACATCTCCTTCGTAATCCATCTGAGCTGCAGCTTTTATCACCCGGTCGTCATGGCCGTGCACCAAGACAATTCTCGGCTTGGAATTTGATTTGCGCGTCCATCCAGAAATATTGTTACGCATCTGACGAACTAGCCGCTTAGTCGGACCAAGGATTCGTTCAATATGCTGAGTGTATTGGTCCACGTTAACTTGCTTACGAGCGACGCCTGACTTCATGGCCGCTTCTGCGACTGCAGGAGCAACGTAAAGAAGAACCCGTGGATCCATGGGCTTTGGAATCAGGTACTCTTTGCCGAAGCGGTAGCCTTCGGCTGTATTGTAAGCGCGAAGAACCTGCTCGGGCACATCCTCTTTAGCAAGGCGTGCAATAGCTCGGACGGCGGCCATTTTCATTTCTTCATTGATGGTTGTGGCTTGGACGTCAAGGGCCCCGCGGAAAATAAATGGAAAACCTAGAACATTATTCACCTGGTTAGGGTAGTCGCTTCGTCCTGTAGCCATAATGCAGTCTGGTCGTGCTTTCTTGGCGTCATCAGGGGTGATTTCTGGGTCGGGGTTGGCAAGAGCAAAGATAATAGGATTTGGCGCCATCGGCATGATCATAGATGGTTTCAGGACGCCAGCTGCGGAAACCCCCACGAACGCGTCAGCACCTTTAAGGGCTTCTTCAAGACTGCGCAGGGAGGTTTCAATGGCAAATTTTTCTTTGTACTTATTCATGCCGTCTTTGCGCCCAGCGTAGATGACACCTTTGCTGTCGCACATGATGAGATTTTCTCTGCGTATGCCAAGGGACAAAAACAAATTGGCACACGCAACCGCAGCTGCGCCGCCGCCGCTAAATACCACTCTGACGTCACTAATCTTGCGTCCTGTGATTTCAAGTGCATTTAGGAATGCGGCTCCAGCGATGATTGAGGTCCCATGCTGATCATCATGAAAAACGGGAATTTTCATGCGTTTGCGAAGCTCTTCTTCGATATAGAAACACTCTGGAGCCTTGATGTCTTCGAGATTAATCCCGCCAAATGTTGGCTCAAGCGCCTCCACGGCCGTTATGAACGCATCCGGGTCACTGGCTTTGACTTCAATGTCAAAAACGTCGATGTCAGCAAATTTCTTAAACAATACGGCCTTGCCTTCCATAACAGGCTTAGATGCTTCAGGACCGATGTCCCCGAGCCCAAGTACAGCCGTACCGTTAGAAATCACGCCAACAAGGTTTGCGCGCCCCGTATACTCAAAAGAAAGGGCTGGATTTTTGGCAATCTCACGACAAGGTCCGGCCACTCCTGGCGAGTAGGCAATGGCAAGATCTTTTTGGCTTGAAACAGGTTTGGAAAGCCCGGTAAAAATTTTTCCTCTTGGTTCCCGAGCGTGGTACTCAAGTGCGAGTTTTTCGTAGTCAATACTCACGGATCACCTCAGCAGTGGCAGAATTCAATAAAAATAATCGGGATCTGAAGGAGGTGAGTGTATTGCAAATAGCCTTTGAGGGCAAGCCATGGGGAACGGTGGGTAATCTCAGTCTAAGGTGCCGTATTTATTTTGACTAAATGGCGCTGCGGAGGCATTCTAAAAATCGAAAGTGAAAACAAATTAATCACTAATCCCGTGTGCGGAAGGACCGAAGTGACGGCAAATTCGGGTGAAAAAAAACAAACCTTAGGCAATATCTTGGTCACGGGCGGTGCTGGCTATATTGGCGCGACTGTGTGTTCGGCGCTTTTAGATGCAGGTTGGACGCCGATCATTTTGGATAATTTGTCTCAAGGCCGTAAAGAGTTCACTGAGGGACGCGTTTTTTATCACGGAGACATTGCCGACCGCTCTTTGTTGAAGACGATTGTTGAAAAACATGGGCCAATTTTTGGAGTGATTCACTGTGCAGCTCTGATCGTGGTTCCAGAGAGTGTTGAGTCGCCTGAAACCTATTACCGGGAAAATGTCTCTAAATCATTGGAATTATTTGCCGGCCTTCGTGAGGTTGGCTGTAAGAGAATTGTCTTCAGTTCTTCTGCGGCGATTTACGATGCAGTTGCAGGATTCATGGTTACCGAGGAGTCACCCTTAAAACCTCTCAGTCCCTATGCTCGTACTAAGTTTATGATGGAAATGGTACTTGAGGACTTCTGCGAAGCCTACGATATGAGAGGAATTTCCCTTAGATATTTTAATCCAATTGGTGCCGATCCGAAGATGAGAACTGGCACCTACGTTAAGGCCCCAACCCATGTGTTGGGACGTCTTGTAGGTGTCTCTCTTGGAAAAATTCCCACTTTCGAAATCACTGGTACCAAGTGGCCGACCCGCGATGGAAGTGGTATCCGTGACTATATTCATGTTTGGGACTTGGCCAGAGCCCACGTTAAAGCGATTGAAAGTTTTGATCGAGTGTTTAATGGGGGGACAGAAGCTTCCTCGAATCAGTCGTCGTACCGCGTTATCAATCTAGGTACCGGCCACGGTGTGACGGTCCGCGAACTGGTGGCGGCGTTTGAAAAGGTCCATGGTTCAGCTATCAACAAAAAAGAGTCGAGTCCCCGTCCAGGAGACGTTGCTGGTAGCTTTGCCAGCTGTGATGCTGCAGAGTCTCTGATCGGGTGGAAGGCTGAACTTTCAGTTGAGCAGGGCATCAGAGACGCATTGCAGTGGACCGGGATCTGGGATCGTCGCGGTGATGTTTGATAGCTCTCTAAATCAACCTTGGTTTGCTTTATTTAGGAGTTAATTACGGTGAATGTGCGATTGTTACATGAGCAACTTGTCAGGGCTATCCAAAGATTTGGATCGGAAGCTCGTGAATATCGGCAGGTTTATCGTCGCCTTTCCCAGCTTCTACCAGATCGCTGGAAATCCCTGGTTGCAGATAACAGATCGCGAGGAATGGGACCTTCCGCATCTCAGCGCGCAGCATTCGCTTCCACAGAGTTTATAAATTACGTGGATGAATTGGTACAATTTGGCGCCTCAAGTCTAGAGGCAAGAATACAATATGAAACGCACATGATGCTCATCGATGCGCGTCGATCGTTGCGAGCATCTGCAAGAAAATAGGGAGCGTTAACTATGAAGATTAAAGCTGCAGTCGCCTGGGGGCCAGGTCAACCGCTAAAAATTGAAGAAATAGATCTAGCGCCGCCGAAGGCTGGTGAGGTCTTGGTGAAAATGGTTGCTACCGGCGTCTGCCATACGGATGCATTCACGCTATCGGGTGAGGATCCTGAGGGCCTGTTTCCCGTTGTTCTCGGTCACGAGGGGGGCGGTGTTGTTCATGAGGTAGGAGAGGGAGTCACTTCATTAAAAAAAGGTGATCACGTCATTCCTCTTTACACTCCCGAGTGTCGCGAGTGTAAGTTCTGTTTATCTGGAAAGACTAACCTCTGCGTCAAGATTCGCGCTACCCAAGGTAAGGGATTAATGCCTGACGGAACGTCACGTTTTTCCAAAGATGGTAAGCCAATCTACCATTACATGGGTTGCTCGACTTTTGCCGAGTACACGGTGCTTCCTGAAATCGCTTTGGCAAAGGTGAATCCAAAAGCTCCTCTTGATAAAGTTTGCCTGCTTGGATGCGGAGTAACGACTGGCATAGGCGCAGTACTCAACACGGCGAAGGTCGAAAAAGGGTCGACTGTAGCCGTCTTTGGCCTGGGCGGTATCGGTCTTTCTGTGATCCAAGGGGCTAAGATGGCCGGAGCATCACGTATAATCGGAGTTGATATCAATGACGCAAAATGGGAAATGGCCAAGAAATTTGGTGCTACGGATTTCTTAAATCCTAAAAACCATGCAAAGCCGATTCAGCAAGTGATTGTAGAAATGACTGAGTGGGGTGTTGACTACTCGTTTGAGTGTGTTGGAAGTGTTCAGCTGATGCGGGCAGCGCTTGAGTGTGCGCACCGTGGTTGGGGTCAGTCTGTTATTATTGGTGTGGCCGGATCAGGACAGGAAATTTCCACGAGACCGTTCCAATTAGTAACTGGACGTGTTTGGAAAGGGTCAGCCTTCGGCGGTGTGAAGGGGCGCACTGAGCTTCCTAAATATGTGGAGCAATACATGTCGGGAGAGATCAATATTGACGATATGGTCACGTTTACAATGCCGCTAAAGGACATCAACAAGGCCTTTGACTACATGCACGAAGGTAAGAGTATTCGCTCTGTCATCGTATTCTAGATCCTTCCAGGCAAGAGGCCCCATGTCAGCGTTTACGGTATTAAAAGAGCATCGATCCTTTGGTGGGACTGTCCGCTTTATGGAGCATCAGTCGCGGGAAACCAAAACCAAGATGAAGCTATCTTGTTATCTTCCCGCGGGAGAGATCAATGGATGTCTTATTTGGCTCTCGGGACTAACCTGCAGCGAAGAAAACTTTATAACCAAAGCAGGTGCGCAAAAGGTCCTTGCAGAACTTGGTCTCATGATCGTTTGCCCTGATACATCACCTAGAGGTTTGAACCTTCCAGGTGAGCATGACAGCTGGGACTTTGGTGAAGGGGCTGGTTTTTATGTTGATGCGGTAACGCCTGGTTATGCTGATCATTACCGGATGTACAGTTACGTCGCCGATGAATTGTATGGGCTTCTTGTAGGGGAGTTTGCTGTCGGTGGCAGAGTTTCTATAATGGGTCACTCTATGGGTGGTCACGGTGCCTTGGTGATCGGCCTTCGAAATCCTAAAAAATTTAAATCCATCTCTGCATTTGCCCCAATCGTAAACCCTTTAAATTGTCGCTGGGGACAAAAGGCTTTTAGCGGGTACCTTGGCGCAGACTCGGTGGAACTCTGGAAATCATATGATGCATGTGAGCTGATCAAGACTGGCAAGGTTCATCCACAGCCTATTTTGATTGATCAAGGCGCTAATGACCAGTTTATTGACGATCAGCTACTGCCGCAATCGATAGTGGATGCCGCAAGGTCAACTGGTCAAAAGATCTTTTTGAATAAACGCTCAGGCTATGACCACAGTTATTACTTTATAGCCTCGTTTGTTGACGAACATATCCGGTTTCATTCAGAAAAAATTATTAGCTGATATTGAATAACTTAATGCGTGACGTGGAGCTTGAGTCAGCCAAAAGTTGGCCCATACTGCTCGTCTAGGCCATCAACCTGGCAATGATGACATGTCCAAGTAGAGCTCCGAGGCTGCTTTTCGTTACATGCTCGTGTCAAGATTGATCTTTGTGGACTCCAACGACCGCCCGACCCGATGGATCTGCCATTTTTGCAAATTCGGCATCCCAACGGATGGCGGTAGGTGTACTGCAAGCGATGCTTGGACCATCAGGTACGCACGCAGCCGCCGATGGACCCGGAAATAGCTCATCGAATATGCTGCGAAAGTAAAACCCTTCCTTTGTTAGGGGAGTCTTCATAGGGAATCGGAATTCGGCTGCCTCCATCATTTCATCGGTCACGGAAGCTTGTGCATGGAGCTTTAAGGAATCAATCCACCCGTATCCCACGCCGTCAGAAAATTGCTCCTTCTGACGCCAGAGTATCTCGTCAGGTATCAAACCGGTGAATGCTTCGCGAAGAATGTGTTTTTCCATTCTTCCTGATTTGATCATCTTTTCCATAGGGTCGATTCCCATGGCAAGGTCCAAGAATTCTCGATCAAGAAATGGAACTCGCGCCTCGACGCCCCAGGCGGCCATGGCTTTATTGGCGCGCAAGCAGTCATACAGATGGAGATTCTCCAGTTTTCTTACTGTCTCCTCGTAAAATTCTCGAGCGTTTGGCGCCTTGTGAAAGTAAAGATAACCACCAAAAATTTCATCGGAGCCTTCTCCAGATAGTATCATTTTGATGCCCATCGCCCTGATTTTCCTGGCCATCAAATACATAGGCGTTGCAGCTCGAATGGACGTAATGTCAAAGGTTTCGAGATGGTAAATGACATCTCTCAGGGCGTCGAGACCTTCCTGGACCGTGAAAATAATTTCGTGATGAATTGATTTGATGTGTTCAGCAACTTTGCGGGCCATTTTTAGGTCGGGGGAATCCTTGAGTCCCACAGCAAACGAATGTAACTGCGGCCACCATGCAGGATCTTTGCTGTCTGTTTCAACGCGCGCTTTACTATACTTTGCTGCCAGAGCTGCGATGACAGATGAGTCCAAGCCCCCAGATATTAAGAGACCATAGGGTACATCACACATGAGTTGGCGCCTCACGGCATCCTCCAAGCCTGTGGCAAGCTGCTTCTTGCTAAAGGGCTCCGCTGGCAGTGAGGAGGTGTCAGACCATTTCGGACTATAATACCGAATGAGTGAGTCATCAGAGCTTTTGTAGATATGACCTGGAGGAAACTCTGAAAGATCAGCACAAACGTCGTTTATAGCCTTCATTTCACTTGCGACATAAAGCCTTCCTTTTCCGTCACGCCCCCAATAAAGGGGCACGATACCCAGATGATCGCGGGCAATAACGTAAGATCCATTTTTCGGGTCATACAAAACAAACGCAAAAATTCCGTTGACGTTGTCGAGCATCTTTTCGCCGAGCTCCTCGTATAAATAGAGCAAAACCTCGCAGTCGGAATTTGTTTGGAAATCATGTGTTTTTTCTAGGCCAGCTCTCAGAGCAACGTGGTTATATATCTCGCCGTTGACTGCTAGGACTCGTTTTGTTCTTGAATCAATGAGGGGTTGCGCCCCGTGTTCGATGTCTACAATGGCCAGTCTTTCATGGGCTAAAACGGCCTTGTCGTCGGCATAAATGCCGCTCCAGTCCGGACCTCGGTGGCGAAGTTTCTTTGCAAGCTGGACCGCCTTGGTGCGCAGTGCGTCCGCGTCGGATTTAATTTCTAGAATAGCTAAGATTCCACACATATTTTTCGGTCCTTTTTTTGCCGTGACGTTGTCGATCT
>CAMDGW010000040.1 GCA_945897695.1 Pseudobacteriovorax antillogorgiicola
GGCATTTCAGGGTGTTACAGACCTGATTGCAGCTTGACGAGGGGGGACAGGCCCTGTAGAAGCTGCCTCACTATGAAAGCCACGTACGAGACAAGCGCCGCCAAGGCCACCCAACTCCCCCCAATGTCGATGCCCGAATTCGCGTTTATCGGTCGATCAAACGTGGGCAAATCAAGCCTGATGAATGCACTGCTCAACTATACAGGCCTAGCCAGAACCAGTCGCACCCCTGGACGAACGCAGATGGCTAATTTCTTCTCGGTAAACGATAGCTTTTATTTTGTAGACCTTCCTGGATATGGCTTTGCTGCCACAGGTAACCGTGAACACACAGAGTGGCAAAGCCTCATGGATGCCTATCTGGCTCGCCCTGTGATTGCGAAGTTTTTGTTCTTGTGGGATCCGCGCAGAGACCTAGGGGACATGGATTTCCAAATCGCGCTGGCTCTTAGTCAGCGCGCACCGCTCAGTCTTGTTATGACCAAATGCGATAAGCTTTCACGAAGTCAACTGGTTCAACGCCAGCGATTCATAGAAAGTGCCCTGAAGAGCCGAGGGGTAACCCTTGCAGGCACTCACGCGATTTCTTCGCTAAAAAAATCAGGACTAGATCAACTCAGAGAAGAACTAGGACTTTCTAAGCCCTAGAATCGTGCCACGCACGGAGAGATTTGGCTGAGTAAAGTGCAGGGTCAAGTAGATGGTGCCGTTTTTGGCCACGCCAATATCTTTATTGAGACCGATACAGCAGCCACCAACCGAAATGTCTTCTAGATTTACCTCAAACTCCTGCTGTGGCAGCTTCTGCGTTGCTTCAGTGATGGCTTTGACTTTCATACTGTTAAATTTAATGCGAAACGCTTCGCGCAGCTGTTTGATGGGAGTATTTGCCTCATCAACTGCTGCGTTTCTCTTGGTCAGCTCTCGCTGGATATATCCTTGCAGGGTTGTTTCATCCTGATCCGCAAGTTTATCAAATTTGATCGCAATAAATTTCAGTTCAGGCCCAGCCACGAGTCCACACCCCATCATAAAAACAATACGACTTGAAATCTAACATGATAATATCACAAACATTGTTTATCCTGAAACAAGGTCTCTTGTCAGATTCACAGCCCCCTGGTCCGTGACCAAAATGTCATCTTCTATGCGAATTCCCCCAAATGGCGAAAGCCCTTTGACTAGAGCCTCGTTTACAAAGGCTCTTTTGGGACCAGTCAAGGCCTGCTCCATCAGACTAGGGATAAAATAAATGCCAGGCTCAATGGTCACAACTTGACCGGCCGTTATCAAGCTTGTGTTCCTGAGGTAACGGTTTTCCGCCGACGGCTTGGTCTTTTTCATGCCGACATCATGCACCTGGATGCCAAGAGAATGACCCAGACCATGGGGAAAGAACAAACGCGTCAGACCTGACGACACCATTTCCTCGACGCTACAAGATACGAGTCCGCAATCTTTCAGCACGGTCGCAAGACGTTCATGGGAGTGATTGTGCAGATCCTCGTAACTGCGGCCCACGGTCACGCCACTTACAAGTTCTCGTTGAACTTTATCGACGCTCGCCAGCAGGACTTTGAAAATTTTTGCCATAGCAGAATCGCCGCGCGCCCATGTCCGCGTGATATCCGAAGCGTATCCATTGAACGTGGCACCTGCATCAACCAGCAGCGACGTCTCACCAGCTACGATCAAACGTTCATAATGAACGTGATGGAGGACTCCACAATTTGCGCCAAGGGCAACAATGTTGCCGTAGGGTAAAGAAAAATCAGTCTGTTCAGTCAGACGCAAATACTCGTGATGAAGTCCGATCTCACTGACAGCACCCGAATCAAAAATAGACTTTAAGTGATTATGACCGCGGGCAGCAATATCGGCAGCAATCCTAATGCAGGCCACTTCATAGTCTGACTTAAGAGTCCTGAGGGCATCAGCTGCAGACATTAGATCATCACGATTACATTGTTCGATTAGCATACCCGTCTTGGTGGCAAGTCTTATATCATCACCGATGAAAGCGTATCCAGATGGCCATTTCTGCTGACTTAAATCATCACAAGGCTCCACAGTAAACGCGTTACGATCCCAGGAATTTAGCCGAGGAGATGGCCCTTCCCAAAAGGAGTTGTGGTTTTCCACGATGAGTTTTGGCTTTTCGCCAAGCCTGATCACCAGAAAAGCAGGCGTTTCAAAATAAGGACACCAATGTACAAAATGCGGTGTGGCTGCTAACGGCCAATACTGATCATCGCGCGAGTACTTAAGGGCTGAGACTCCCGAATGAATGACAACCCCATCAATCCCGAGTCGAGACATGATGCCGCCCCAAGCGGACTGAAGCCTCTGCACATGCTTGCTGTGAAGGGTCACCCAGTTTTCAATGCTTACTGTCAGAGAGGGGAGATTTTTTCCAACCTGAGACAAGATCACGGCCGGCAAATCGGAAGAGACGAGTTGTGGGGGTAACTTAGCAGTCATTTAAACCTCTGGGAAATGTCAGATAACCCCATGATATGCCAGAAATACCAAGGTTAATAAAGGCTAACTGCCAAAGGATTCTAAAGATTTTAGGGGTTTCTGTCGAACAACTCCTTAGGAAAAGAAGAGGAGTCTCAACGATGGACAAGACGGCAAACCACCTAAAATACATGGCAATTATATCGCTAGTCGGTAGCACACTGACAGCTTGTAATGACTCATTTATGAAAGCTAGCCCAAGAAGCAAGACTTCAGCCCTAGCCGCTCTTTCGGCAACCGTTGACGAAGCCGGCAACATTTCAGCCGCCTTTGATCCCAACTCAAGCACAACCCAAGTCTTGAAATTTAATACCGGAACCTTGGCCGGATCAGCGATCGCAATTCCTCCGGGTGCTTTGACTCTTCCTGTTTCGATCACCGTCGGTGAAGGTGAAACTCTGACCTCGACTCAGTTTCTGCAAAACCTTGGCATCACCAACAACAACGTGACCGCAGCCGGGCCGAGCGTGAGCTTTGTCCCAAGTCAAGCAGTCGAAGCCTCAAACCCCTTTACACTCTCTATTCCTCTTACAATCACAAGCTTGGCACTTACGGGATCAAACGAAAATATTGTGATCATGTACCGCTGGACAAAGGTTGTTAACGGCGAGGCCACCTACTCCATGGGAATCATCCCCGGCGAGGACGTCTTGATCTCGAGCAACAAAGTCAGCTTTCAAACCACAAAGTTTGGTGTATTCCAAGTAGGAAAAGCAGAAACCAAAATTACAGAACGAGTCAATGTTGCCACCATTGAGCCACCCGCCCTCAAAAAAGATGCGGGCAATCCATTGGTTGGCTCCTGGGGAATGTGTGAGACGCGCGATAACAAAACCGGTGATAACTATTCTGAGCCCATATTTTCCAGCCCGACGTGGGGTCAAGTTTCCACATTCGCGCCCACTGCTTATAACTCTAATGTAGCGAATACTCATTTCGCCATCAGAGGCAAATCGGGACCACTTTCCGTTAGCAAATATTCTGGCGGTGACTGCACCGCCGCAAATTCAACGCCCATCACCACTCAAGGTTATGTTGCCAGCGATGCAGCAGCCCCTTCAGTCACTTCTTACATGATCACTGACAGTCAAAGCACGTCCGTCTCGTCCTCATGCTTGACGGTTTTTCCCAAACCAGACGCTTTGCCAATGGTGAAAGTAAACCAAGTATCGATAGTCAAAGGAACTGATCCAGGTACGCCTTCATGGCAAGTCTCGGCAAACTGGGATGGAAATGTTGGGTATTATAAGCTTCTAACATACCCAAATGAAAGCTGCACCGGCACGTCCAATGAAGCGTATCACGGAGCAGCGATGTCTGCATCGTTTTCGACGCCGTCGCTAGATACCGTCACATCCCTTGTCGTTCAAGGCTTCTCTGACTCCGCGAGTCTGACATCAATTGTTGAATCAGCATGCGTCATCGCACCCAGAACAACGACAGCAAATCAAAGCGGAGTTTCAATCCAAAGCCTTACTATTCACTCTTTTATGCAAGCAGCCGTTAGCTTATCCTGGGAAACAAACGCCGTCACCAATGAATCCTATAATGTAGAGTCACACGGTTCTGCTAATTGCTCAGACGCCGCACCAACTATTTTAAATGATACGCCACAAGGTACGGGTAACTTTTACTTTACAGCACCGACAACCGTTCGCTACTACCGAATCAAAAAAACATCCAATCCAACCAGCGTCTCTGCATGCATATTGGCCCCTGTCATCTCCAATAAAAAATTCTTTAACTTAGAAAGATACCGTATTGGTGCCACATGGGCAGACCTCCGCTGGATGAGTATTAATGTGAAAAACTCAGACTTAAAACTTGAACAATTCTCTGCACTCGAATGCCAGGGGGCAGCCACTAATGTCGTTCTTAATACCACTTCAGGCTTCCAAGACCAAAGCCAGGCTTTTATCAATAATCTCGTGGCAAACACCAAATACAGCTTTAAGCTTTCTCTGGCTTCCGACCCAAGCAAGGCTCAATGTCAAAACATCATGACGACCAACAAGGACATACGAGACTGGTCTGGTGGAAATGCAAATATCAGTCCACAAAACGTGATATCTTTTAAAACAAAGACAAACGTTACCAATACCACCGATTATAAGCTCAAAGTCAGTATCGATGGCGATATTCCAGTAGATTCCTATTCGTTTATTATCCCAAAGTTCTCGGACAGCTCAGAATTGATAAGGATTGAAACTTCTGACGCCAATGGAAAAATACTAACCTTCTGGACACCATCAGGCTGCTACTTTAAATCCACCGACATGAGGGAATCTCGCTTCAACTCTCTATCGTGGGGAGGCGAAATCGCTGGTGGCTATGTACCAGAGGTTATTTGCGACGGTTCATCTGAAAACGGCGGAGGCGGCTCCGATTCATTTGGAGCAGTCCCAGGCATGGTCACATTTTCAAAGCGGATGAACTTAAAAATCACCAATGGCGCATTCACAATGATCGAGGATCTATTTCAATCGCCAAACTGCAGCTTAAGCACGCGTCTATCGAGTCGGATCGAGCTTGGATCTCTTGTCCTCCCGGGCCAGGATTCTGTTGCCGACACCTACCCCGTCGACGTAACAACTAAAGACCTAAGCGGCATTATTTTTTCGGATGCTGCAGTTACGGCAGCAAATACCTATCCTGATCGCTTTGGATGTGGAATCAAAGGATGGGTCAAGGAAAAGGCTCAAAGCATCAGTTCATCAAACTGCGCTGACATTGGGAAGACTGGATATTACCGCCTGAAAGTCGTGGGAGGCGATAAGCTATACCTGTGTGAGTCGCAAGGGAAAGATAATGTCTACGGTGAAACTGCTGCCACTCGTGTTCCGAGTTGCGACGCAACAGCTGATTCTTCTTACTTCAAGCGCGAATGATTTTTGGATTTCCTTAAAACTCAGCCCCAAGCCCAAATTGGAGCGCCATAGAAAACCAACCTCGACGCACGTGGATTGCTTCGATGGCGCTATTAAGTGACTTATTGGCACTTCCCACATTTTCATCGTATGAAAGTGTGCCCTTGGCTTTTACGCCACCGACATAAATAGGAAGCGCCATATCAACACCAGTCGTCAGCATCCACCCACCAAAGTGGAGCTGGTAAGCAACCACAAGTGGAATCTCTAGACCATGAGCAGTGACAGAGCCACTGACTAGCTTTTCCCGCGAGGCTCCAGCCTTAGCGGACTCAAATTTAGTCATCATAAAATCGTAACCTGCTCCCGTGTAGAGGAGAAGATCACTATCGTCGCGGTGACGCCAGGTGGCTCCCCTAAGCCAGCGAAAGCGGTAGTGATGCGACCAAACTGCCGACTGCACGGTCGCTGATCCGTCCGTAAAATCAAAATCATCTTTGACCGGATTTTGGGGGACAAAGTGGTAAGTGAAATCAAACGCTGCATCGCCATTACCGTTTTGTGGAACATGATGCCTTAAACCAAAACCCACGACTGAGCCCCGGATAGTATCACCACTATCCCAGATTTCGCCGCTACCGGTAGCACGAGCTCCTGCCTGAAATCTCAGATCATTCATCCAAATTGGCAGAGACAAGGTTGGTGCCAAATGCATTTGAAAGCGGCGCTTTAATACTGGCGGCAGTAATGGCTCTGGCGCGTCTTCCTGCTCAAGGCCAAGCTCAGCTGCTTGCTCAGATTCCGCCTCTTCTGGTGCTGTTTGGCCGACGCCGGTAGCCAAATCTTTGGTGATAGGTCCTAAATCTTGAGGCCAAACAAGCTGGCCCTTAGTGATCTTGTCCTTATCAATCTGGTCAAAAACAATAGCTGCTGCGTTAGGCTTAGTTCTTACGATTCCGGCACAAACCAACTTCTTAAGATCTGAACCGTAAAAACAAACATCGCGTCCAATCACAAACCCACTGTCACTTCCTTGGTCAACAACCGCAAAGTGGCCTTTTTTGCTATGCCCCAGGTATCGCACCTGTGATGGCTTAGTTGGATTGGCGACTCCAACGCCATAAGCCAGATCGGTCAAAGAGCCAACCATCAGTGTGACCCCTAAAAAGGCGACAGCTTTATTTTTGGAAACCTTGTGCAAATTTAACCACGCATTAATATTCAAGAGTTCAAATGACGAGACCCTACTGATCTATGGAAAAACGGCGCCCAATGTGCTTTACTTATAATTATCGCAAATCCTCATCATGCAAGGAAGCCCTATGAGACAATCTCTTATTTTGCAAATGACCAAATCCGCGTTCATTTCTGCTTTGATTCTCGCAGCTAACCCAGCCATGGCATTGATAGGTGGCGAAGTTAGCGTTGGACAACGTTCGGGATCCTTTAAGGAAAGTGGTTCATCCGGAAAAACACTGAGCTCTCAAACCCTTGAACTCGCAGGGCACCTGGACCCGATTCCGTTGATTCCAATCAGCTTTGGCGTCCGCCTAGTGTCGGATGCTTACGACGCAAAGGTGGCAGATCATGGTTTTAAGTCCATGACATCGACCGCGATTGTTCCTGAGGTTTCAGCTTGGTTGCCTTTGGGCGACCTTAAGCCATATGCTCGCGTCGGTTACACTGCTGTATCAGCGTATAAAGCAACTGTTGAAAAGTCTCTGGCTGGAGTTACAGCTTCAGGTAGTGCCGTCCTTAAGAGTACTGGTCCGCGCATCGCCGCGGGACTTGAGTGGAGCATCCTCCCCATGATTTCTCTGTCCGGCGCAATGGAGTACTCGACTGAAACAATCTCGATATCAGAAGCTAAAGTCGGCGGCGTTGACTTGACACAAGGCGCCAAAGATATTTCTTATGCAAACACAGCCATCTTGGTGGGTGTAAAAGCTGGTTTATGATTCGATACCGTATCCGTAGATTATTGAAGTTTAGAGACGACGCGTCCCACCCGCAGCCAAAGGGGGCGCGTCGTGGTGCTTTAAAGCGCCAACTAAGTGTTCCGGCCAAGTTTACCAAAGTCTTTCAGATCACAGCTTCTGCCTACCGTGAAGCCCTGCGTGTTGAGAAAAAACAAGGTGAGCTACCCCAAACTCAGCTTCAGGCGATGATTCTCAAGTGGGCTCGAGACGTGTTAGGCATCATGTCCATGGATCTTGAGATCAAAGGGGTCACCCCAGAGATGAGTAAACCTGTTCTCTTTGTTGGCAATCACATGAGTTATGTGGATATTCCACTGCTGATGGCGAGCGTACCGGTGGTATTTGTCGCAAAGGAAGAAGTTTCAAAATGGCTGGTGATTGGCGATGCCAGCAAAAAAGCTGGCACTGTTTTTGTTAAGCGTGAAAGTGGCAAATCAAGAGCCAACGCTGCCGAGGCGATTGTAGAGACTATTGTCACTCACAAGCGCAGTATTGGAATTTTCCCGTCAGGAACCACCTGTATGCAGGAAAGTAAGCCTTGGCGTCGTGGTGCGTTCAAGATTGCCGAAAAATATCAAATCCCAGTGCAACCTTTTCGCATTCGCTATGAGCCCATGCGCAAAGTGGCCTATATCGAAAAAGACACTTTTGCCACTCACCTACTCGGCCTTCTGAAAGTTGAGCGTCTAAAGGCCGTCATTGAATTTGGTCAAGTGCAGATGATCTCAGACGCAGAAAAAGACTGCGATGCTTTGCGAGAGTGGACGCGCGAGCTTCTAGTTAACAAATGACATCTCATCAATCTCATCCATGGAAAACCTTGCTTTGGGATCTGGACGGAACGATCACCGATCCAAGGGACGGGATTATCGGCGCCTACACGGAGTTTCTTCGTGAAGCGGGACGTCCTGTACCTCCACAGGCGGAACTCAGGTGGGTGATTGGTCCACCCCTGCGGGACTGCATGGCCAAACTTCTGGGAACAAACCATAGCGATACGATTGAGCAGGCCGTCATTCGTTACCGACACTGGTATGTAACGGAAGGCCTGATGTACCGCGATACCCCCTATGAGGGCATCCGAGAATTGCTGACTGACCTGGAAATCGCAGGATTTCGGATGTTTGTTGCAACCGCCAAGGCGCACACATACGGCCGCCTGATTCTCAGACATTGGGGGCTAGAGGATTTTTTTGAAGACATTCACGGCAGCGAACTCGACGGCACCAGAAGTAACAAGGCCGACCTCTTACGCTGGATGCTGGAAAAATACAATATCCCGGCCGATACGTCCGTGGTAATGATTGGAGACCGCAGCCATGATGCGGTTGCGGCCAAAGCAAATAATCTGACTAGCCTTGGCGTCGGTTATGGCTACGGCTCGTTCGCGGAACTTAAAAGCGCTGGAGTAGATCACTATTGTGCATCAGTAGAAGATCTTGGAAAGATCCTACTTAGCAAAACCTAAAACCGGTAAATGCGTCAAAACTTATTGAGAAAATCATGATAGCTTGGGCTACTATCTGAAACAGCTCAACACACAGATGGAATATTGTACAGCATGAAGTATCATTCGTTCGGTGGTCTTTGTTTTTTTGTGGTCTTATTTTTTACAGGATGCGCAATGGGGAGAATTGAAGAACCCAAGTTTGAGTTAATTGATCAGTCTGGAGATTTTGAAATCCGACGTTATGGCTCTACGATCGTCGCCGAAACAACGGTCGACGGAAGTTTCTATGATGCTCCGAGCGAAGGTTTTAGACGTCTGGCTGGGTATATTTTTGGCAAAAACAAATCGAAGGGCAAGATCGCCATGACAGCCCCAGTGGCGATGGCAGAGAGCCCCTCTGAAAAAATCGCCATGACTGCACCAGTGTCTCAAACACAGGCCGCAAATACGGGCACAAGTAACCAATGGATCATTACGTTCACCATGCCAAGTTCTTATACTATGGAAACCCTGCCAACTCCTGAAGACTCAAGAGTTCGCCTGAAACATGCGCCAGGTTACAAGGCTGCTGTCCGAAAATTTAGTGGCTTTAATAGCGATGAGACGGTCAAGAAAAATACAGAGCAGCTTCTAGAGTTCATCAAGGAACGAAGGCTAGAGCCAGCTGGCTCGCCGATGTATGCTCGCTACAATCCACCATGGACGCCATGGTTTCTAAGGCGTCATGAATTAATTATTCCTGTTTTTGATTGATCCCGAGCTGGGGGACATCACATTTTGGGTGAAGGCTTAGCCCCTACCCCGAGAAACTGCTTCAGATAAAACTCCGTGACATCCGTAGCAAAACGCATGGCGCCCACAGAGATCTGCTCATTATCTCCGTGGCTATGTTCATCATGTGGATCAAGCATAATAGGCTCAAAGCCATAAACGATCATGCCTCTTTGACGAAAATAGGCTGCATCGGTCGTAGAGTTTAAGATGGGGGTTTCGACTGGCGGTCTATTACCTGGATCTGGATGAAACTTTTTGTTTGCAGAGTTGATCGCAGCAAACAGAGCGGTGTTTGTTGATGATGCACCCGTCTGGACAGCGTCGTCAGTAATTTTCAATGCTATAGGCAAGCCCTTGATCAGTCGCCTTACTTGATCCAAGATGGCATCGCGCGACTCACTGGGCAGGAGTCTAAAATCTAGGGCGAACTCAGCTCGCTCCCGTCCGTGCTCATCTGAAACGGATGCCAAGCGTCGAACGGTCAGTGCTTTAGCTGCCAGTTTTTTTTGCTGGATTGCGATGTCTATGGCCACAATAGACTTGGTAAGTAAGACATTTGCACCGCCATCAAGCGGTGGCAAAGATGCATGCCCCGCTTCGCCTGAACTCTTAAAATGTAAAACAACGCGGTCTTTTTCTTGATTAACGACCTCAAACCTAGTTCCCTCGGGCAATAACGTCCGTAGCGTTCGTTCCACGTTTCCTCGAGACTTTGGCTCGGTTTGCAACACCACTTCAGCTTCGGCCGTCGCAGGGATCGTGTTACCCTTACCCACTCCACCAAGGATCGTCAGCGCATGAGTTGTCGAACGATTGGCTCGTTCTATTTTACCAGTGGGCTCCTTCCAGTGAACCATTTCCGACGCCGGTTCGACTTTGCCTTTGAATTCTGAAACAAGCTTCAAAGCTGCGCGAGCCATTATTAGAAGTTTTTCAGCGTCTGAAAGATTTGCAGGTTTGACCGAGAACGTTAGCTCAAGCCGGGCTTTTTCCCCAGGCGAGACCTCCCACCGCACAGGTCTGCCACTAGCAGTCGGGATATACCCGCCCTCAGTCACTACGAACTCAGGATTTCCCAAAACCTCGCCGCGATTTTTAAGCATCCATTCCGCACCGCTGATCACCCCGCGGACCGGATCAAAAGGACCTTCTTCATTTGATGTGCCCAAAAAAATCAGATCTCGGTTCATCTCCCACTTTTGCGCTTTTGCCCGTGCGAGCATCAGAGCCTGGTAGGTACCAGTGGCCTTCATATCAAACGTGCCACGACCGAAAATGATACCGTTGCGGATCTCGCCACTAAAAGGCGGGACTGTCCATCGCGAAGACTCCGCAGGGACAACATCCATATGATTGAGTAGCAAAATGGGCCTTAAACCAGATTTACTTCCCCTAACACGGGCAATAATATTGGCCCGGTCGTGCCCAAATGGAAGCGGTATGATCTCCGACTCAATTCCGTAGCGATCAAAAAACTTCTTCCAAAATCTGGCTGCCTTACCCTCGCAGCCTGGAGGATTTGAGGTGTTAACCGCCACGTATGAGGCTAACAGGGTCTCAGGCCTCAGCGTGCTCAGGTCTTCCTCGTCTGGAAGTAACCCTTCTTGCACATGATGACATGGGTTTTCTGCAGTGCTTGCCGCCAAGGGCAAGCGCTGCAAAACAAAAAACTGCATAAAAATGACTACAAATATCCACGGCAATCGCTGCACTAAGTGACCTCATCTGTCTGCCCTAAAACCGCGAATACGGCGCAGGAGTACCGTCAATGAGCCAGTGGGCGGCCAAGGTCCCCATCATACACGAAAAAAATTACCAGAAAATAGCCTTTCCCATGCCGTGTGTAAGGCTTTGTATTTTGTAGGATTCCCCCCATTCATAGACATAAATTGACCCAATTTGTGATAAACTAAAGTTAGATGGTGGTTTTCCGATTCTTCCTTTAGGACACCACGTTTCTAGGCGGAGGCTTTATGACAAAACACGATGATGCCAAATCTGAAGCTGCAGCGAAAATTATACCTTTGCGCCCCACCGCAAAAACTAAACTCGACACCACTACAGTCAAGATGCTGAAGATCGCCGATGAGATTGATCACGTCATTCTTCGTCATGTTGAGGCAGGCGACATCGATTTAAAGGAACTGGCAGGTCTCTTAAGTCACCGCCTTGGCTCATTGGTAAAACACCTTGAAAACAAGGAAGCCTTGGTCGACGTCTGCGTTGACGTTCTCAAAAAACAAGCGGCCGTAGACGAGTAACCCCCTGATACTAAAATTAATTTTTGAAAACCCTGTTTAGGGGTTTTCATTTTTTAAGACATCTGCCATGTTATAAGTCATATCCAATAGATCATTGATCGCCGCTATAGGGAGGACTCTATGAGTCAGGTTTTGGTTATTGCAAGTAAAGTGAAGCAACTCATTAAAGATCAGTCAGGCATGAACACATCCGCCAGCGTTATGGAAGCTTTGACAAAGGTCATTGAGCGCGAAGTTCAGAAGGCGATCGAGCGCGCCAAAAACGAAGGTCGTAAAACCGTTATGGATCGTGATTTTGAATCATAATTTTTGATCTGAAGTCTGTGGTCTAAAGACTTAGCTCTTTCAGAAGATCCGAGAATGTCGCGAAAACCACACTTGGTTTGGGCGCACTTGGATCATCTGATTTTATATAGACATTTTTCTGTACATTTTGGATCGGACTGAACAGAGCTAAGCTAGCCAAAGTACCGGGATCCAGTCTTGTGCCATACTCGGCCCAAGCACTCCGTACGCCAAGCCGATTTCCAAGTCCGATATCTTTTCTCAGATTGTCTCCAATCCACAAAACGCCCTGTCGCTGCTCAACTGGCTCATCTAGCTCATAATCCATCAGAACGGTTTTCAGGCCGCGCACCCCTGGTTTTTCATAATCGTCGGGAAGGATTCTTATTTTGCCTTTGAATCCAAAATTACTTTGCTGAAGATGTTTCAATAAAATTTCTGGATCAACTTTCACACGACGATTCAACTCACAAGTTGGCACCCGCGGATCGGCTAGGCCATAAACTGCATCGAAAAACTCCAGTAAACCAAGTTTGTTTAACTTCCACATGGCCACGTATCGCGGTGCATCAGTTAAGGCGACAATCGGAAGATCTGGGTAGTGCCGTCGAATTTCAGCAAACGTGCCATGAACTTCTGTGTAGGGTTTCAGTACCGACTGAGCGGCTTTCATGAAGGCCTCTCGACCCTTAAACACTGCTTCGCTCAGCATCGAATCGATATCGTTGCCATAAAATTGATTCACTGATCTCAGTTCCTGAGCCAGGAACGGATATTCAATACTGCCGTGGGTAGTAAAGACGTCACGCGCCTCGCCAGCGAGGATTTCTCTTGTAGAACCAATAACTCCTGCGACTGTATCCAGCAATGCGTTGAAAGAGGTCACATAGTAATTAACCCAATCAAACACCGTATTATCGATGTCCGTCACAATTAATTTGTAGGGGCTTTTCTTGTTGTTATTACTCAATGGCGGCCTTTAGAACGTCTACTTCCAGCGATCATGCACCCACCAATACTGATCAGGGCAACGCCGGATTATCTCCTCCACTATTGTATTGCATTGCAGGGCCCGACTCAAAATGTCGGCCTTGGGGTCTCCTGACGACGTAAACTGGACCTCCGGAAGGACATGCACTACGTGACGGGCAAAGCCAATGCGTTCGCAGTAAGCAGGAACAACCGGAGCTGGGCACTTCTCCCAGATGGCTCCCAGACTTGTATTGGTCTTTGCAGGCTTTCCAAAAAGCGGAATCCGAGGCTCACCCGGCCTCGCCTGGTCCAGCATGAAGCCGGCGATTCGCTTTTCTTCAAGGGCCCGACGCATGGCAATAAAACCCTCGCCTTTTTTTGAGCGAACAAAAGCGTCCATACCCTGCTTGGTTCGACTTTCGAAAATAAAACGATTGACCCCAGCCATGGATCCCACTTTTTTAACAGGAGTCGTCACCTTTGCAAATTTTTTGGAGAATATCATGGCCAACGCTTCAAAGTTCCCCGTGTGGGTACAAATAACGTAGACACCTTTGCCCCCGTCTAGGGCTTTTTGCATGATTTCCGGATTAGCAATACTGACCCGAGGCGCCATGTCGTTCGAGTAGACCCAAAATAATTCTATGAACGTTGTGACGAGGTGAATCATCGCACGACGTCCCATGGCAGCGGCGTCCTCATCCGAAATTTCAGGAAAGGCCGTCTTAATATTGCGAATAACGAGTGGCCGCCTGAGGCGCACAACGTCAAAAAGAGCTACGCCGAGGACTTTGGCAAATCCAGAAAGAAGTGATTCCGGGACAGCGCCCAAGAAGCGGGCAAAAACCGACATTAAAAAGTACAAGATCTCACAACCTCTAGAGATGGCGAGTACTGACTTAGGGAGCCGTACCACCTTGGTGCCAATAACGATCAATAAACCGACCCGGCAAATCTAACTCCCGGGCATACTCTTCATCAAGGCCAATGAGACGAACACTCAAGAAATGCTTGACCCAATCCGGGCCAGAGACCAAAAGCTCCCGCCAGGGGCCATCCGCAACAACACGACCCTCGTGCACGATCACCACCCGGTCGGCAAATCTGATTGCGATTTCAACATTAGATGTGGAGACCAACATCGCTTTCTCGCTAGTCTTACCGGCCAGATCCCGAATCATATTGAGAATAATGGTGGAGGTTACCGGATCAAGCCCTGCTGTCGGCTCATCAAAAAATGCCACCACCGGATCGGTGGCCAAAGCCCGAACAATACCCACCCGGCGCTGCATACCACCCGAAAGCTCAAAGGGGAACTGGTGCTCAGTGCGCCCAATCTTAACGGCCTGAAGAAGGTCTTTGACACGCCGATCCATTTCTTGAACAGAAAAATCAGTCATATGCTCCATAGCAAAGAACAGGTTTTCCCTAACCGTCATAAAGTCGAACAAGGCACCCTGCTGAAAGGCCATACCAACTTTGCGCAAAACCTGCCGTCGCTCGGTATCTGAGGACATTAAAACCATGTCTTTACCCATCAGTTCAACGCTACCGGCATCCGGAGGCAAAAGGCCCAGGATTATTTTCAATATAGTTGTCTTCCCGCACCCACCTGGTCCAAGGAGGCTGATGCGCTCCCCTGGCTCCACTGAAAATGTGATATTTTTGAGCAGCTGTTCACTGCCAAATGATTTCTGGACGCCGTTTAAACGGATCATAGAGCTCCCCAACCACTGAAGTAGGTCATTGCAACATTGTAAGGCAGAACAAGACATGCCGCAATTTCTGCACTGGTTAAAAAACAAAGAATTTGTCATGATCTCGGGATCAGACATCCGAACAGATGTGACAGGAATGATGGCGAATCCAAAACCCGACTTTCAAAATACTGAAATCGCTTTCAAACATCGAAGCGACTATGACCTTTACCGAGCATGGTCTTTGTTTAGGACGATCAATATCAAGCCTTTAGTAGTGGCAGGTCCTCCCTTGGTTTCGGCAGCATTGAAGTTACGCCTGCCTATCAAAGGGCTCGTTCGAGCTACCGTATTTAAACAATTCTGCGGCGGCGAAACTCTCAAAGAGTGCCAAGAGACCGTGGAACAGTTAAAACTTGGCCGCGTTTACAGCATTCTCGATTACGGTGTTGAAGGTGAAAAAACCGAGGCTGGCTTTGACGCCGCTATGAATGAAGTCCTCAAAACAGTTGAGACTGCAAAACACAATTCTTCCATTCCATTTTGCGTCTTCAAGCTTA
>CAMDGW010000041.1 GCA_945897695.1 Pseudobacteriovorax antillogorgiicola
ATTTGCAGCGGCACCACGCAGCGGAAACGACGTTGTGCGTTTGGATCGTGTCTCAAAAGAGTTTTCGTTGCCTGAAGGGGGCGTTAAAAGGGTTTTCAGTGGTGTATCGGGAGTTGTTCAGCGGCAAAATAAAATTGCTGTCACGGGCATCAATGGTGCCGGAAAGAGCACTCTCCTTAAGTGTATCATTGGCGATTCTGCGCCTACGACCGGTTCGGCGACTATTGGTGCAAGTGTCAATATGGGATACTTTTCTCAATACTCTTGTGAATTGTTGAGTGCAGAAAATACGATTTGGGAGGAGGTAAGCAACAGGCTACCAGCAGCTTCCATTGGATATCTGCGTAATCTCCTCGGTGCATTCATGTTTTCTGGGGACGATATCGAAAAAAAGATCCGTATGCTGTCTGGTGGGGAAAAAAGCCGGGTCATGCTCGCATGCATACTTGCGACTCCCGTAAACTTTCTTGTACTTGACGAGCCCACCAACCATTTGGATATCGACAGTCGCGAAACGCTACTCAATGCGCTTCAAGATTTCGACGGCACAGTGATGATTGTAAGTCACGATCGTTACTTTCTAAGGAGTATTGTGAATCGGATTTTTGAAATCGATCACGGTGAGATGAGAATTTTTGATGGTAATTACGATTACTATCTAGAGAAGACTGAGCACAAGCATCATCACTAATAAAAAAGCCCCGGCTTGTCCGGGGCTTTTTTATCGTCTACAGATCAACAGGCCATGGCAGTGTTATGTGCTCGCCTTGCGATGAGTTTTCGCGGTTAAACTCAATACATGTTTCAATGGAGTGGGGGTTTTGTGCCCAGGCTCTGCGTGCTACGCCTCCCATCACATCCCATGGCATTGCCGTATCCAAAATGTCGTCCACTCGCTTAGATCCGTCAAGCAGCATGCCAAAACCACCATTGATTGATTTGCCAATGCCAACGCCACCGCCGTTGTGCAGAGCGCACAACGTCATGCCGCGCGCTGCATTTCCAGCGAATATTTGTGTGGCCATATCGGCCATTACGTTTGAGCCATCCTTAATGTTACTTGTTTCTCTGAAAGGCGAGTCTGTTCCGCCGGTATCATGATGGTCTCGTCCAAGCATAATTGGGCCTACGTCACCCCGGCGGACCATGTCATTAAATTTTAGGGCAATCGCACGTCGCCCCTTGGCGTCCTGATAAAGAATCCTAGCCTTTGTTCCAACAACGAGGCGATTTTTCTCTGCATCTTTAACCCAGTTGTAGTTATCTTCATCCTGGTAGCGCATTTCTTTGCGAAGCGTTTTTATGACTTCGGCGGCAGCTGTGTCAGTTTTCTGTAAATCTTTATTATCGCCAGAAAGACAGACCCAACGGAAAGGTCCATAGCCATAATCAAAGAGTTCAGGTCCAAGAATATCTTCTACGTAACTTGGCCAGATAAAGCCTTCTCGCGTGTCCATTCCATTTTTTGCGATTTCTGTGATTCCGGTATCGAAAACACTTTTCATGAACGCATTGCCGTAATCAAAGAAATAAGTGCCACGCTCAGTAAGAGCTTTAATGAGCTGGTAGTGCTGCCTGAGCGTTTGATCGACACGTTTTTTGAACGTTGCAATGTCTGAGCCCAGTAACTCTGTTCGCTCAACAAACGACATGCCCTGGGGACAATAGCCACCTTCATAGACAGCATGGCAGCTCGTCTGATCGCTTAGAAGGTCAATTTTTATTTTGTGATCGACGGCGTATTGCAGAAGGTCGACGATATTACCTTCAAATGCGATAGCTCTGCCGATCTTCTTTGACATCGCGTCTTGGGCAAGTGCAAAAGCATCTTTGGGATTTTTGGCGACGACATCAACCCAGCCCTGGCTATGACGGGTTGCGATACGGGAAGGGTCGACTTCCGCAACGATTCCTGCGCAACCTGCAATGGCAACAGCTTTTCCCTGTGCCCCACTCATTCCTCCAAGACCACTTGAGATAAACAGCTTTCCACCCATATTTTCGCCATGTTTTAGGCCGAGCTTGATTCTTCCGGCAAGCATAATTGTGTTATAGGTGCCATGAACAATTCCTTGAGGCCCGATGTACATCCAGCCGCCGGCAGTCATTTGGCCGTAGTTGGCAACACCAATTGCGGCAGCGCGATGCCAGTCTTTGGGATTGTCAAACATTCCCACCATCAATCCATTGGTGGTAATAACACGAGGTGCTCCAGAGTGTGATTTGAACATTCCTACGGGATGTCCAGAGTAAAGAACTAGAGTGGTGTCTTCCGTTAATTCTTCCAAGTAGCGCTTTATCAGTCGATATTGCATCCAGTTTTGACAGACTTGTCCTGTCTCGCCGTAGGTAACAAGTTCATATGGATAAAGTGCAATATCAAAATCTAGATTGTTATCTATCATTACTTGCAGTGCTTTACCTGCAAGGCACTTGCCACTATATTCCTCTACGGATCTACCTTTAATTGCGCCTTCTGGCCTAAAGCGATAACCGTAAATGCGACCTTTAGATTTTAATTCGTCGAGGAACTCAGCTTTGAGTTCTTTATGAAATTTTGGGTGTATGTACCTTAGTGCATTTGCTAACGCGAGCTTGGTGTCTTTTTCATCAAGATTGTAGCCTCTCGATGGTGCGCGCCGGTATTGAGGATCAAACTTTGGAAAAGTAGGTAAACTTTCCTCGAAAGCATCAACTTTGATACGGCTGGCTTTTGAAATTTCGCTAACGTCAATCATTTACTTATCCTTATGTGTTGGCGCTGGTTATGACAGCACACTTTGATCTAATTTCATTCAACTCCATTTCGGGAGTGCTCTTGATGACTAGACCACTGCCTGCGGCATAGCGAGCAGATCGCATCCAGTTGTCGCTGATAAGCGTACGAATGAGAATATTAGATTTAACGGTACCATCGTGCATGATCGTGAATAGATTTCCCATGAAGAATCCTCTGGGTTGTCCCTCATCGGCACGGATTCGTTGCATGGATGCGATCTTGGGTGCACCTGTGATGGAGCCGCCCGGGCACAGTGCTTGTAGTAATTCCTGTAGTTTGATATCCGTTCGAAGCATGCCCATAACGTGCCCTTCAAGATGCCAAACTTGTGGGAACATTCTGAGGCTTCCTGCGCTAACGACGTCGATGGAGCCCGTCTCACAAATTTTTGTAAGGTCATTTCGCATTAAGTCGATAATCATTCTGAGTTCTGCCTGGTCTTTTTCACTCTCAAGAAGTGCCTGGCCAGATTTTTGGTCTGAAACGGGATCGTTAGCCACTCGTGAAGACGTTCCCTTCATGGGCCAGCTGTCTATTTTCGTTTTGCCTCCTGAATTGGAGATTTCAATAAATCTCTCCGGGCTAAATGAGGCGACGACCCGGCTGCCTTGGGTAAAAATACAGCCATAAGGTCCAGAAAAGCTTTCAAGCCTCATGCATAGACTTTCCCAACCGCCTGCTTTGGCTGCTTGGAAAAATCTAAGGAGATTTACTTGATAAAATTCTCCATCTCTTATTGATGAAATGATTGAGTGGACATTTTCTAGATAGGACTCATCGCTCTTCACAGGGAGTAGCGCAATCTCTACAATCTCCGGGGGGATCCATTTTTGCGCGTCGGCCAGAAGGTTTTTCAATTCGCGGGATGGATCCAAGTGAAATCTTGCGGAGGAAGCGTCGGGTCTAGCAACGTAGTGCGGTTCGTTTTTTCCCTCATACCAAATAAGGGCTGCTTTGACACTCCAGGCGACGGGACGCTCAGTGGGTGGCGTTCGTTCGTTTGTTGCGAATGATTCATAAGGTATACCAAAGATCCATCTTGGCAGGTCGCACGCCATTGAAGGGTCACAAGTCTTGTCATTGAGGTCGCAGACTCGAAGATCTAGCAGTGTGTCGAAGTTTATTGGCGTAAATGATGTCGCTACAACGAATTTACCGTCTCCCAGCATTGCCATAATAAGCGGAGCGTCTTGATGCGGCCAACAAGCAGCAACTCTAAACGGGCCCCGATGGCAGGCCCTGCTTGCTGATGTCTTTGATTTAGGCTTTGAGGGCTTAGACTTGGTCAAAACGTCTCTCTTTCTCGTATGTTGCAATTGGAGAATACTCCGTTCAGATGCCGAGGAAAAGGCTTTTGCTTGGCCGCCTTGTCCCATCGCCTTGCGACAAATGCAGCGGGTGTAAACAATCCCTTAAAAGTGTCTAAAAATTAGCCGGCTGGAGGCATGAAGCCTTTTTTAACTCTTTGTAATCACTAAGTATTAGTGTTTTTCTGGGCTGGCACAGTGGTTGCTCAGTGTGGGCAGCGGGCAAGGCACCCGCTGCTGTTGTCATTGGTCTGTTTTCCTTGCTGTTGCTGTTGCTGGAGGCTTTATGTTCTCTCTTACCCGCCTGATGGTCATGTCAGTTTTTATCGCGCCCATGTTCTTTTCATGTGGCATCTCCGATGCAAATAGTCGTGTACATCGTATTGATTCACATCTTGTTGAAAAGTCACCCAAGTTGATCATCGGGCGCATCGCAGCTAACGATATGACTTCACAGTCTTTGAAAATTGAATTTGCAGCTGTTCAGAAAGATATGAGAATTAGCTCAGGAGCTGACGCGGAGAAAGCCTTCAATGAAGGGGCACCGGTTACCTTTGATAAATCCAATTCTTTGTCACTAACTGATAGTTCTGCTGTTCGCTACAACATGAACCTAGCTAATCAAGGGGACGTATCGTGTCCTCCAGGAATGAACTGTTCAAGTGAGCAATTCGTTACTGCCGGTCGCGGAGTGGGAATATTTGGCGGATTGTTTCAAGGTTTGATTATGAGGCTTAAGAACCTATTTAGTTTCCTGCGTCCTAGTACTTGGATGGGCAATAACCAAATGGGCTATGATTATCAGACTCAGTATGGAAATGGTTCCAACCAATACGGTGTTTATGTCCCTAATACTCAGACCCCAGTGTATCAACCGGCACCAGTTCAAACCTATCCAGGTGGACCAATTGCCACAAATCCTCAGTATCCAAGTTACCCAAATACACAGCCTGTTAATGGACAGTATCCTAATCAGCCATATGGACAATCCCCACAAACACAACCCTCGACGCAGTATCCCCCTTTGCCTCAGGGGCAGGAACCAATGCCGACGACACTCAGGTAAGAACCACAATTTAGATGTATCTTTACACTTTGAGGTTAATCACCCTCTCCGAACGGAGAGGGTTTTTGTTTGCTTAATAGATCTTTGATTTTTGAAAAATTTACCTTGGAAACTTGATTAATACGGTCACTTAAATCCTCCAGGGTTGCTCAGGCTTCAGGTCGGTTGCTTTTTTTAGATTCACAATTCTTGCGTTAGCGGGCTCTGACCCCGTATAATTATGTTTAGACGTAAGCTCATCCAGCCGTAGCTTAAACCATCGAGGAGAGTAGAGTTATGAACTCCGCGCCAAATCAGCCAAATAATACCTTTAACTCGCAGCCGGCGACCGGCACGCAGAGTAATCCCTTTACTGCGGATTTGAAGGGTGAGTTTACAAGTAATTTCGGAACTAATACGAACGCAGTCTCCCAGATTTTTAAGGATGGCAGCTTCGGTGGATCCAACAAGAATAAATTCATCATTTACGGCGCAGTTGGTGTCGTAGTTCTCGCTCTTGCCTGGTTCCTAATGAGCTCAGGTGACGAAACGGATGTAGCTAGTACTGACGCAGTCGAAGAGGATGCAGGAGACGAGGCTGATACAACAGCTGACACGGCTGCAACTGCGGAAGCGCCTGCTGAAGCAACAGCCAAACCTGCCGAAGTGCCCGCCCAGGCTCCTGCTGCACAGCCTGCTGCTTCTGGTTCAATTTCACTGACATCTCCGGAAAGCGGCGCTTCGCTGGCTTACGATGAAACACAAGGTTCCGCTATGTTTTCCTGGAATGGCGGACCAGGAACGATTGTTTTCTCCCGTCACAACAATATGCAGCCTGAAGTTATGCGTGTAAAGGTAAGTGGATCGACTTATGCTTTCCATCACCCATGGCCAGGACAGTGGTTCTGGAAAGTCGAGTCGGAAGGCGGCGCTAGTGAAGTCCGTTCGTTTACGGTTGCTGCACCAATCCGCCGCAATGTAGCCATGACGGCTCCCGCTGCAGGGGCGTCCATCGCAGGCACTGGCGGAGTTGTATCTTGGACCGGCGACAAGGGCGTTGCCTATTACCGCGTCGAATTGAATCAAGGTGACGATTGGTCGAATCCTAAGTTCAAGTTCTCCAGTTCTGGATCCCAGGTGCAGCTGAATGGAGTCACCGCAGGGCAGTATAACATGCGTCTTGGCGCATTTTCCGAAGTTTCGGGCCGTTGGGAGTATACTCAGCCAATTGGTGTGACCATTCAGTAAATTCGCAAGAAATTATGACTCAAAGCCATCAGCGTCAGCTGGTGGTTTTTTTGTTTCTAACGTCTAAGATGCTGCTTTCCTTTGACTTCACGAATCATGACATGCCAATGTATGGGCAGCATGGATAAAACGGCCTTACGCAAAAAATTTCGTCTCATCCGCCACCAGATTTCGGAGCGTGATGCCGAAAACTGGTCTGCACAAATGGCGGACGATTTGAATCATCGTCTCCGCAAATCACGCTTTGATGGCGTTGTTTTTCTGTTTTCCCCAACAAGGGGTGAGCCCGATGTTTTGCGATTCTTCCGGCAGGTAAGATTCCACGTCGCCTTGCCCAAAGTTGAAGGCGCTGGGCATATGAATTTTTATCTTTGGACTCCTGGTGATCCTCTTTTAGAGGGCGCATTTGGAATTTTAGAGCCTTCCGATCAATCCATCATGCTAATGCCAAGGGCCGGTGATGTGGCCGTTATCCCTGCATTGGCCGTTGATCTGAAGGGGCGTCGCCTTGGGGCTGGCGGGGGCTATTACGACCGCTGGCTGGCAGAACATCGTGAAAAGTTGCTTTTTACAGCGGCAGCCGTTTTCCCCCCTTGTGTTTTCAACGACCCTCTCCCTGCCGATCCCTATGATCAATCTGTCGACCTGTGCCTTGCAAGTCATTGACCTGTCTAGAATTCTGACAGGCTCTGAGGCTAGCTCCTTAAAAACATCAATTATCTTGTCTGTTTAATGCGCATTTGATTTGGCCGTTCCTTTGCATGAACAGGCTTGACTCGTCGCATCACTGCGTCGGGCTGTGGATGGTCCCACTGAAGTAGCTGTTGCTGAATCGGAGTTTAATCATGCAAAGATCGCTTGCTGGTACACAGATGTACGAGAATTTTTTTGAGTCAAATGTTCCCCCATTGCCGCTTCCAATGGTCTGGCGCGTTATTTATAACGAGGCAATTCGCGGTAACCATATTTTGTTTGAAGCGGAAGATATCAAAGCAATCGAAGAGTATTATCACTCACCGGAGTTTAAGCTTCGCTCAGAAAACAGTGGGCCCATGGCGCGCTTTGCAGTGAAGTTTTTTGGGAGCAGTGATTTTCATGAAATGAAGTCTTTGTTTAAAGCGCTTACATTGGAGCAGAAAGCTGTGGCGTTGATTCTGTACCGAAGATCAATCAACGTTTGGAAAGATTGGCTGAAGAGAAATCTCAATTGAAACTAAGCAAAGAAATTCAAAATCCCTCGTAGCTATCCACTACGAGGGATTTTGAAATATATCAGTTCCTAATCAAACCTTTATTGATTGCTCAACACCTACGGTAAGAGAGCCATCTTTCTCATCCACTGTTACTTTTGAACCCTCAGTAATCCCTCCAGCAATCAACGCCCGTCCGATCTTGGTTTCAAGATCTCTTTGGAGATAACGTTTTAACGGCCTAGCCCCATAGACTGGGTCATACGCGCTGATGGCAATGTGTGAGATGGCCTTATCGGTAAGATCAATTGAGATATGGCGATCGGCAAGTCGGTTGCTGAGTGACTTCGTCAGTAATCGGACAATCTGCTTGATCTCTTCGATTTTGAGCGGCTTAAACATGACGATGTCATCAATGCGGTTGAGAAGCTCTGGTCTGAAGTGCGATCGAAGCGTATCCATCACCTGCTTCTTGGCAACATCGCGGAGATCACCATTCTGATCAACTCCGTCCAGGAGAAAATGGGCGCCGATATTGCTGGTCATTATGACAACCGTATCTTTGAAACTAACGACTCGTCCCTGGTTATCTGTAAGGCGACCATCGTCCAGAAGCTGAAGTAGAATATTAAACACATCGGGATGAGCTTTTTCAATTTCATCAAATAGGAGAACACTGTAAGGCCTGCGTCTTACGGCTTCAGTCAATTGACCTCCCTCATCATAACCAACATAGCCTGGGGGAGCTCCGATGAGACGACTGACGGCATGCTTTTCCATATACTCCGACATATCGATGCGAACGATATTTTCTTCCGAATCAAATAAGGTTTCAGCCAAGGCCTTTGCCAACTCCGTCTTACCCACCCCGGTCGGCCCAAGAAACAAGAAACTGCCGATTGGCCGTCTCGGATCCTTGATGCCCGCTCGTGCTCGGATGACGGCATCTGCTACAAGTTGTACAGCTTCGTCCTGACCAATGACGCGATCATGAAGAATTTTGTCAAGTTTCAGAAGTTTCTCTCGTTCTCCTTCCACGAGTTTTTTTACGGGAATGCCAGTCCAACGTGCGACTATTTCCGCTATTTCATCATCCGTCACTTCCTCGCGCAAGAGTCGGCTGGTTCCTCCGCTTTCAGAGGCCATTTTGGCTTCTTGCTGCTGAAGTTTCTTCGTGAGTTCAGGCAGTTTTCCGTGCTTGAGCTCTGCGACCTTTGACAGGTCATAAGCTCGCTCTGCTCTCTCGATATCTTGCCGAATTTGTTCGATCTCGGTACGGAGTCCCGTCAGACCTTGAAGTTTATTCTTCTCGGTTTCGTACTGTGCCCGTAAGGCGTGCAGCTTTTCTTTCTCGGCACTCAGTTCTTTCTGAAGTACTTGGAGACGATCAAGACTGGCTTTATCTTTCTCTTTCTTTAGGGCAGTCTCTTCGATTTCAAGTTGCATAACCCGACGTTGTGCCTGATCTACTTCTGTTGGCATCGAGTCCATTTCGGTGCGTATCATTGCGCTGGCTTCGTCGACGAGGTCGATCGCCTTATCTGGCAGAAAACGCTCGGTGATATAGCGATGGGATAATGTGGCTGCCGATACTAACGCATGATCATGAATCTTGACGCCGTGATGAATTTCAAAGCGCTCCCTGAGCCCACGGAGGATTGAAATCGTATCTTCCACGGATGGTTCTTCTACGTAGACGGGTTGAAAGCGGCGCTCAAGTGCAGGATCTTTTTCGATATTTTTACGATATTCATCTAGTGTCGTCGCACCGATACAGTTGAGTTCGCCGCGAGCTAGCATTGGTTTTAGCATATTGCCGGCGTCCATGGCCCCGTCGGCCTTTCCGGCGCCGACGATAGTATGTAACTCATCGATGAATAGAATGACTCGTCCCGAGCTGTTTTTGACCTCATTCAATACAGCTTTTAGACGTTCTTCAAACTCGCCGCGATATTTGGCGCCTGCGATAAGGCTACCCATATCGAGAGAGAAAATAGTGCGTTCGCGGAGTCCTTCTGGCACGTCACCGCGGACAATGCGGTGGGCTAGGCCTTCGGCAATCGCTGTTTTACCAACTCCTGGTTCGCCGATTAACACGGGATTATTTTTTGTCTTGCGCGAGAGAATGCGAATCACGCGGCGAATTTCTTCATCGCGACCGATCACGGGGTCTAATTTGCCGTCGCGCGCAGCTTTTACGAGGTCTCGACCATAGCGCTCCAAGGCCTCGTAGCTCCCTTCTGGTGTGGTGCTGGTAACCCTTTGATTACCTCTAACACTATTGAGCGCCTGCAGGAAATTTTGCCGATTAAGCCCAACGCCTGCAAAGATCTTTGCTAGAGGTGTGTTGGGTGCGTTCTTGATTAACTCAATGAAAATATGTTCGACGGAAACATATTCGTCTTTAAGTCTCTCAGCTTCCTTCTCTGAATCCACAAGAATTCTCGAAAGTCTTTGACTTAAAAAAATACGGGTTGGGTCGTAGCCTGGTCCAGCGATCTTTGGTCTTTTGGAAAGCTCCGACTGAATTTGGGCTTCTAGACTTGGGGGGTCA
This sequence comes from Pseudobacteriovorax antillogorgiicola, assembly GCA_945897695.1. GTDB lineage: Bacteria > Bdellovibrionota_B > Oligoflexia > Oligoflexales > RGVZ01 > CAMDKS01. The sequence goes on from CAMDGW010000041.1 coordinate 10,124, forward strand.
ATGTCCATTTTTCCCAGAAGGCGCCCGATTAGTCCGTCTTTCTGTTCAATCAGGGCAGCAGCTAAATGTTCAAGGTCTACATCAGTATGTCCATAAGAAATGGCTTTCTTTTGTGCATCCGCGAGAGCTTCCTGAGATTTTTGCGTAAATTTATTTAGATCCATATGGGGGCCTCCTTGAGAGCTAAGTCTCTGCGGGGAAATATGGATCTATTCAAAGGGATGTCAAGGGGGGCTTTGGGCTCTTTCTGCCGTTAGGACTCGATCATGATGGCTAATGCCGCGGCATTCATTTTAAGAATGGCAGTCCCCATGTCTCTGGAAACCTTATCTATTGTATCTGAGGTGCGGTGATAGGCGGGGTAGTCGCCCCAGTCATTGTCGATCGTCAAAATAGCGGGAATACTATTATCGATAAACGACATGTGATCACTGCCAAAGGGGTTGAATGTTGTGAAGTATTTTAGTCCCGGTACAAGGGTCGACACTCTAGCAAGTTGAGCTGAGAGACTTTTGAACTCCTGCGATGTCTCCAAAAGAACATCTTCGGAATCATCTTTTGAGTAGCCAATCATGTCCATTGTGATCACTGCCTTTATTCTGGCACGGGTCGCTGCCGGCAGGTTTCTGACATATGCTTTGGAACCAATCAGTCCTTGTTCTTCTCCGCTGAATGTTATGAATATCAGAGTCGCATCCGATTTCTTGCTTGCGAAAACACGAGCTAACTCTAGAACTCCTGCTGATCCAGTTGCATTATCTTCGGCGCCTGGTGCAGACCTCGAGGTCTGTTCACTAATGGAATCATAGTGGCCGCCGATGATGTAGATGTCGTTCTTATCGCTTTCATTAAATGTGGCAATGACATTCCACGCATCCCGACCATTGACAGAGAATTTTTGCAAATTTACCGATGATGGGTTTAGCATTTCAAATTGCGTCTTAAACCAATCACGAGCTGAGACAATGTCTACCGATGATATGTGACGATTCCAATTGGTGAGCGTTCCCACATCGCTGTACCAACGCACGGCGTCAACATCATCCATAGCAGATTTTGCGGATGTCGTTTGATTGGGAGTTAGCACCTCGGTGCTGGGATTGTGAATGGCTGATTGAACGTAAACTTTGTTCGTCTCAAGATTCATGACCTTCATGTGGTCATCCGAAAGAAGGCTTGAGGTTTTTGTTGTGAGAATCAACCGACCACTTTTCGCAATGATCGGTGTTTTTTCAGGAAGCTCGTTACGATGTCCTGCGACGATGATAGCCAGTCTTTCGCGTTTCATTTGTGGCCACAGCGATTGAAATGTGCTTCCAGCCGAAATGAGCCGGTTGTATTCACCACCCACAACAAGTGTATTTCCAAATTCTGACCACCAAGTGAACGAAGGATTCTCCTTAAGTTGGTTGAGATCGGGCAGGTTCATATTTTGAATATCAATGGTAGCCACGGCTTCCACCGATTGGTTAGTCACAGACGCCAGGAAAAAAAGTGAAAACAGGGCTGGAATCAGTCTTAGCATCCTAAACCTCAATAAAATGGTGTTTTGAGGATGGTATCAAGGATGACCTGGTGTTCCTATGTTAAATCATCTCGTTATCGAAATGGATGTGGTTAGCTTTCCGAGGGGGGGGTGTCGCAATTCTGGTCACTTTGTATGGATCTCCAACGAGTTTGTGAGCGGCGGATTGCGTAATCGCCTGAATTTTAAGGGAGCGATCTTGGTGGCACATTGGTTGCTCACTGGACAGCGACGGTTCATACCCACCGTCGCTGTCTTTGAGCTGTTGTTGTCTTTTTTGCTGATCTGTTGTGGAGGTTGTTTATGCGGGTGTCCTTAAGTATTGGTATTTTTGTGTCCTCTTTAGTTATTTTCGCTTGTGGTGCTCAGACTCCACACCGTGATCTCAATGAAAAGACTGTCAAAGCTACTCAAAAGTCTACATCACAGGCAGTCATGCCAAAGTTGATGATTGCTCGCGTTGCCTCAGATGAGGTTGACTCGGATTCGGCCAAGGTGGAGATCAGAACGGTTGCAGATAGTGGGAAAATTTCCTCCTATGACGACGCTGCTCGAGCTTTTGATAAGGGCAAAGCCCTCTCAGCTAGTGCCGACGGCACAGCTTCTCTTGCTGAAAATAAAACAGCCCAGGTGGACCTTGGTGCTCCGGTTCAAGCGCCTGTTCAGGCGCGAGTTGCAACAAAAGCAAGTCCGTGTACCGATCCTTGTAATGGAGCTGTTGTTCAGGAAGGTAAATCTGGTGGCGGATTCTTCCAATTTCAAAGAGGTGGTCTTCTCCCTGGCGTTCGTGGATTCTTTCAGCGTTTGAGACCTAGAGTTCTTTGTGAATGTGGCGATGTTGCTTATGATCACGCTGGCGACTATTCTTCAAAAAGCTATCAGTATAGCGTTTACCAACAGGCTCCCGGCAAAGCTCAAAATATTCCTGGTCAAGTTGCTGTTCCAACCCAATCTCAAGTTCCAAACTCTTCGACTCCCGGCTATGGACCTACACCTGTGGTTTACTATCCTGGTGGAACAACGAATGGATCCACACCATCGAGTACCACTACAACGACCACTTCTGGTGGTAATGGCGGCGGTCGACTGAACTAAGATCCCCCCCTCGCTTCCCGCGCAAAAATTTGGAATAACTGAGAGACAGGAAATCAAAGCGCCAGGCGCCCCTAGGGCCCAGGCGTTTTTTATCTTTAAGGATCTTGGGGTGTCCTCTCACAACGCCGTGCAATCGCGATCATTTTAAAACCATAAAACCCAATAAATTTAGATATTTAGTCTGTTCTGGAGTGTTCTCGTTAGACCTTGCTAAAGGGACGGGAAAGGCGCAAAATAAGGCGCTTTATGCACTTTGTCCTTTTTTAGGAGTTCGATTGATGAGCCGTTCTTGGCAGCAGTCCCGATCACTTTTTGCGGCAGCTTCGAAAGTCATACCAGGGGGAGTTAATTCACCCGTTCGTGCCTTTAAATCTGTTGATGGCGAACCGTTGTTTATCAAGCGTGCATTGGGCAGTAAGCTTTGGGACGCAGATAATAATGAATACATTGATTACGTGGGAAGCTGGGGGCCTGCCATTGCAGGTCATGCTCACCCAGAGGTTTTGAAAACCATCAGTGAAGTGGCAGTCAGTGGAATTTCTTTTGGTGCGCCTACTGAGCTTGAGACTGATCTAGCTCGAGCTGTCATTGAAAGACTGCCTAGTATTGAAATGATTCGCTTCGTTTCATCTGGCACCGAAGCCTGTATGTCAGTGCTTCGTGTGGCGCGCGCATTTACTCGGAGAAGCCGCATCATCAAATTTGAAGGGTGTTACCACGGGCATGGGGACATGTTACTAGTGAAGGCGGGAAGTGGGGCAGCGACCCTTGGAGTGCCTGATAGTCCTGGAGTACCCCCAGGAACGGCGTCAGATACCTTGACCGTCCCGTATAATGATTTAGGAGCTGTCGCGGCTCTTTTTGAGAAACACCCAGAGGAAGTGGCCGCCCTGATTATTGAGCCGATTGTCGGCAACAGTGGTTTTATCAGGCCTGATGTTGGCTTTCTTGAAGGCTTGCGCAGTCTGTGCTCAAAATTTGGTGCCCTGCTTATTTTTGATGAAGTCATGACTGGTTTCCGCGTGGGTATGCAAGGAGTGCAGGGTTTGCATAGCATCTCTCCAGACCTGACGTGTCTTGGCAAAGTTATTGGTGGTGGCATGCCATTGGCAGCTTATGGGGGCCGAAGGGATATTATGGCCATGGTTGCGCCTAGCGGTCCGGTTTACCAGGCAGGGACACTGTCGGGTAATCCTGTGGCAGTATCCTGTGGGCTTAAGACGCTTGAAATTATCTCTCGCCCCGGTTTTTTTGACAATCTTAGCCGCCGAACTCGCATGCTGGTAGATGGACTCAGATCTTGCGCGGAGCGGAACGAAATACCTTTTGCAGCTGACTGTGAAGGTGGCATGTTTGGATTTTTCTTCAATGGTCGCCCTGTGCGAAATTTTACCGATGCAAAGACGTCTGACATTACTAGATTTAAGAAATTCTTTTGGGGCATGCTTGAAAATGGTGTTTATATGGCGCCATCTGCGTTTGAAGCTGGATTTGTCTCCGCTGCTCATAGTGATGAAGATATACAGCGTACCCTTGAAATTGCTGACAAAGTCATGAAGGGATGTCGCTAATTATTATGCATCAGAACCCAGCACAACTTGGTTGGATTCCCTATTGGAATTTGCTTCCGATGTTTCGCGAGTTGCAGCGGCTTGCGGATGGGCAATTCAAGTTTATGTCTGGTCATCCTAGTGCTGTAAGCCGCTGGCTGATCGATGGAACCGTAAATCTTGCGCCTGCGTCAAGTATAGCTCTTCTTAAGTCTCGAAACCTAGAAATGGCTATGCCTCTTGGGATCGCAAGTGAAGGTCCTGTGCAAAGTGTCTACTTGGGTTTGCATCGAGAGCACGATGAATTTTTAGAATTCGTAAAAGTTCGCCAGAAGTTTTTGCGTGGGAAGTTTCTGGAGGCGCTGTCACTTCATCCCTTGGATGCGCGCCGGCAAGCTGCGTTTGTCTGGTCGATGGTCCGTGAAGAACTAGCTCCCCTTATCGCGCCAGATTTGAAACTTACGTCTGCATCGGCCGCGTCAGCCGCGCTCAGCAGAGTTTTAATGAATCTTTGGCTGGGAGAACGTTTAGCTCAGCAGATGATGATGTGCGCCGCCGCCTGGGGTAAGGATCAAACCTTAGCCGACTCGGGTATTCGACCTGTGGAGCTTGTCATTGGTGACGAGGCGCTACAGCGTCGTCACGAGTTTTGGAAGATCCTGGATCTGGGTCAAGTTTGGCAAGAGCTGACCACATTGCCATTTGTGTTTGGATTGTGGCAGACCGGCCAACAATCGGCACCTGTGGCAATCAAGGCACTAATTTGTGAGGCGGCATCAATTGCACAGGCGCGAATGCAGGTCGAGCCTCAAA
>CAMDGW010000042.1 GCA_945897695.1 Pseudobacteriovorax antillogorgiicola
AACCGACGACGGACATTACAAGCTGAGCTTGCTTGCCTCTGCAGATGGGTTGCGGGCTATAGCGCCCAATGACTTTAGCGCAGATGAAAATGGTACAGCTAATTTTTCGTTGAGCACTTATTTTGGCGCTATCGCTCTAGAGCGCATGATGAAAATGAATAATGGATGGACAGTAACGACCACTCCCCAACTTGTTTATACTGATAATAAATTTGATGTCAATGATCTCAAGTTTAGAGTGCGCGCCCACTACTTTAGAATCCCAATGGAGTTCAGCCAAAAGATCAGCTCCGATGAGAAGTTTTTTGTTGGATTTGACTATGAATATATACCATTCAAGGTCACCTACTATTTACCGAAGTTTGATCCCGATGATCCGTTTTACGATGCGGAGGAGGCTCCTAAAGTTGCCGGCGAGGAGCAAGGGTCCCAGAGTAACGTCGCCTCATGGGTTGCGCGTGACTTCAAACTTGGCAATGGCGGTATTATAACTACTGGGCTACGGGCTTTTTATTTGAGCTCCACAAAAAAAACGTTTGCAGATCCTAGATTGCAGTATCGGCAGGACGTAGGCGGCGGTCATACGATTAAAGGGGCAATCGGTCAATATTCTCAGTATCCACAAAATGCTGAACCTTCAAAAAAACTTGGCAATCCGGATCTTGAGTTTCCTAGGGCCTATCACTATATACTTGGTTTAGAAACCACCTGGAGCGAACGATGGGACTCTGATATTCAGATTTTCTATAAGGACGTTAGGAAGGTGATTCGCAGTGATCGGGTTAAAAATTATAATAACGATGGACGCTTGGAAAGTTATGGCTTTGAGACCTTTGTGAGGCGAGCGTTGACGGAACGATGGTTTGGTTGGTTAGCCTATACGTGGTCAAGGACTCGCGAGCGTCTCAATGATCGAACCGACTGGTTCATGGGCGAAAATGATCAGACTCATGTTATGAATCTTGCTGGTAGTTATCGATTGACCGCTGGTTGGGATTTAGGGGGGCGTCTCGGTTATCACACTGGCAGTACATTTACGAGTAAGCTTGGGGACTCAGTATACAACGCCAATCTTGACAAATATCAGCCACGCGCGAATAACAAGACAAACGGAGCTCGACTCCCTGATTTTAACGAAATATCTGTTTATAGCGGCCACGATATTTTGTTTGATAACTGGAAATCGACAATACGCTGGGGCCTTGAATATTTTTGGTTCAAGCGCCAGGCTTACGGCGCCAGAACAAATTATGATTTCACCAAAGAAGAATATTTTAAGGGCATCCCTCCTATTCCGTATTTGGAAATTCGCGGAGAATTTTAATGTCTTTGCTCATGATCGAGCCTGATTGGTCAAAAGAAGGATCATATTGGTTTGACCTTTGGGATCATTCTGCGCGGGACTCCTTGTCGGCGGCGCTCAAAATGCCGGTGCTGGGATCCAAACTGAGCGACGATGCAGCCATGTTTCTTGCTTCGGCAGTGGCTCTGCGCGGTGCAGGCTCTGTTTCCCCCAATCCATTGGTCGGAGCAGTGATTCTTGATAAGAATGGTGGGTTTGTGTCAGTCGGGGCGCACTTGAAGCTTGGTTCTGCACACGCAGAGATCAATGCTCTCAGGGGAGCGGAAACTCGGGACCTAGACGGTGGATCTATTTTTGTGACCCTAGAGCCTTGTGCCCATGAGGGGCGAACGCCCGCATGCGCAAAGACGCTCGCAAGAACGATGATTAGTCGGATCGTCTACGCCGTGCGAGATCCAAACCCTGCTGTTGATGGTCAAGGCCACCAGATCCTGGAAGCTGCAGGTAAAATCGTAAAAGTTGCCACACAGTGGCAGTCGCGGTGTGAGTGGGTAGCGCGAGTTTTTTTGTACAATCAAAGGTATCAGAAAGTTTTCACTGGTTTAAAAGTTGCTAGTACTCTTGATGGAGTGATCGCTGGTGATAAGTCAAGTAGACTCTGGATCACGGGCGAACGTGCGCGTGAGATGGGGCACTTTCTTCGCCTCGAGTATGATTCAATTCTCGTGGGTATTGGTACTTTTCTACTAGATGATCCTACTTTGAATGTTCGGCACCCCGGCCTTAGCGGGCGAACGCCGCTTCGAGTTGTTCTTGATCCCAAAGATCAGATCAAAAATGAAAAGCGAAAATTCAAGATGTTGAGTGATGAGCCTTCAAAGACCTTGGTTGTCTGCCCAGGTACTGATGGGGTCGTGACGACTGGAGACCAGGGGATTATGAAGCTTAGGTTACCTGTTGATAAAAAAGGACACTTTGACTTTGGGGGCATTAAGAAGGCCTTGTGGCATCAGGGAGTCAGGAGTCTTTTGATTGAGGGAGGAGCCGGTATCTACCAATCCGCGTTGTCCTCGTCTGCCGTCGATGTTATTCATTGGTTCCTTGGCCGGACCAGCGGGCATGATGGCCTTCGTTGGTCAATCCCTCAGGAGCTAAAGGACCAATTCGCGGCAGGCTCTGGTATTATGTTGGGAGCGGACCGATTGATTGAACTAAGTATTGATTAGAGGTGGGTATGTCTGATCGTCCATCGTTTGAAGAAATTTATATGCGTCTGGCCATTACTCTTGCCGAGCGTTCGACCTGCAAGCGCCTAAAGGTTGGAACAGTTATCACCAGTACGGATTATAGGAAGGTGCTGGCCGTCGGTTATAACGGCAATGCAAGTGGTCTGCACAATGGGTGTGATCGCGACGAAGTTGGAAATTGCGGCTGTTTGCATAGTGAAGAAAATGCGGTGATTAATTGCGACAGTCCGCGAAGCACTGAAAAAGTTGTATTCGTGACTCATCTGCCCTGTGCCATGTGTGCAAAGCGCTTAATTAACTTAGGAAACGTTCGACGTGTGGTCTATGCTCATGACTACCGAAAACGTGATTCAGTGGACTTATTTGCTCAAGTGGGAATCAGTGTCAGCCAGTTGAATCTTTCGGGCTATCAATCAGGTGTGTAAAAAATGTCATTGACGCACACCCATGATCATTCTCACGGACATCATCACGCTGGTATAGCGCAGGAATCGATGCGAAATATCGCGGTGGCGTTTGGATTGAATTTCGCATTTGCATTTATTGAATTAATTGGCGGGTGGTGGACCCAAAGTATTGCAATCCAAGCAGATGCGATCCATGACTTCGGTGATTCTTTGGTCCTGGCTGCGGCCTTGGGGCTACAGTTTTGGTCCTCGGCTCAGGCAAGAGGTCGTTATACGTTTGGCTTTAAACGACTGTCGTTACTTTCCGCCTTGTCGTCTAGTCTGGTTTTGTTAATCGGTTCAGTTTACATCTGCAGTATGGCCATTGAGCGGATTTTTAGCCCGGTTACACCTGAGCTTAATGGGATGTTGCTGCTGGCTGTGCTTGGTGTCGCTGTCAATGGTTTCGCTGCCTGGAAGATGGGGCATGGTCATACACAAAACGAAAAAGCACTATCTTGGCACATGATCGAAGACCTTTTAGGTTGGATTGCTGTGCTGCTGGGAAGCTTAATCATGCGGTTTGTGGAAGCCCCATGGATTGACCCCGTCTTAAGTCTTATTATTGCGGGAATTGTGATCACTGGTGCCATGCGAAACTTCTGGTCAAGCTCGCAGCTTTTTCTGCAGGCAGCCCCAAATATCCAGCTAGAAGAGCTAAGAAGCGAGCTTTCAAAAGTCGGTGGTGTACTTCAATTGAACTCTTTTAAGGTTTGGTCCCTTGACGGTGCGCATCACGTAGCTTCCATTCATGCATCTTTGGATGGTGTCAAGGATCCCGTGGCTCGGCAGCTTATAAAATCAGACATGCGTCATATACTAAGTCATCATGGTCACTTTGATGCCACGATTGAGTGGGATGAGGCTTAAACCGGAAATCCTTGCTTATCAAACCAAGATCGGATCAGGTTGAGAGCCTGGTCATAAATTGGTCTACTTTCATTCAGTAGTTCATGAAGTCCGCCCTGAATCCAGTGAAATTCTAGGACGCTCTTTGAGTGTTGTGATGCTGTTGAAACCCAGCGCTGAATCGCAGCAGAGTCAACAACACGCTCTTCAGTTCCACAAAGAACAAGAATCGGAACGTTGATTCTGGCGATGTTTTCTGGCTGCGCAATAAACTGGGTGGCTTCGTAACTTGCTTTAACCCATTCAAAAGTGGGACTTGGGACGGGATACGGTGATTTTTGCATGAGATTGTAACGATCAAGCGAACGCGTGAGGAGATTTTTTTCAAAACTATCAGTCCAATATTTGCCGCCGCCGCTATTGATAAAACCAAGTGAACATTTCGTGAGAATTTTTGAAAGATGATAGGCCGTGGGTGCCGGTAACGGGAAATTCGGCATTCCTATCAGTGGTGACGACAGGACAATACACCTTGGTTTAATCAGACCTTTCATGGCTGCAACGAGACCTACAAGCCCACCCATGCTGTGGCAGATCAAGTTAAAGGGCTTACCATCGGTAGCCTTGTTGACGACCATGGCCATGTCTGAGGCATATGTTTCATAATTGTCAATCCAGGCGCGTGCACCACCAGATGCTCCCTGGCCGCGGTGATCAAATGTGATAAAACCTGTGTCGTGTCCCAGACGAAGGTCAGTTGCTAAACCCAAGTATTTTTCCAGCCACTCTGATCGACCGTTTGCCATGACCAAATATCGCGAGGCACTTTCGGAGTTTTTACTTCTAGAGAAGCGAAGATCTAGAGTGTTTGATTTGTCTCGAACTGTTTCAATCTGCATGATGGTCTCCAGCATGAGTCAGAGGTTTTAGCAGGTCTGCCATGCGCTTATTGATATTGACTTCATGTGCTAGCCATTGAACGAATTCAGTTGGGTAATTCGTGCAGTGACCATGAACTCCTAGCGTTTTTAATAATATCCACCAGGATTCACGGGCGATATCTTCGCCAATCATGGCTGCCCAAGTATAAACCTGCCAGCCACGGTATGAGCATTGTTCCATAAATGCCTCAGACATAAGTTCCATTCTCGGATGCACAATAGATGAAGACGTCATCTGCATGAAGTTTAGAACAGCCATGTGAGAAAAATAAGGCCAAGGTACGGCGTCGTCTCCCGTAAGGCATGCTCTCTTGATGTCTGGGCAGTGATCTCTCATGTAGATCAGAGGCTCGGGCGAAAAGCAGGATACGATGATCTTGTCTCGGAGTGGATGCTTACCAACTATTTCTCGAACAACTTTTGCTGTTTCGTAGTTGTTGCCCTTTATTTCGATATTGATTTCAATTCGAGGAAGAAATCTTTCGATCACCTCCTCCAGAAATGGAACCTTTTCTCCGCCCCGCTGTCTTAGTGATTCTATGTCCTTACGATCGGTGCGGGAGCAGAAGAGGTCTTTTCCAGTTGCATGCATGAGATGGTCATCGTGATTTATGACTGCGTGGCCATCGCGGCTAAGGACCACATCGAGCTCGATACGATTGGCGCCACATGCGACGCTTTTCTCATAGGCGTCAAAACTATTTTCGAAAGATTCTTTGTTATTACCGCGATGCGCGATGACCAACATACTAGTCCCTTTATGAGTCTACCGGGAAAAATTTACCCAGCTCCACCGCAGATTGAGGAAGAATTTGACTATCGGAGAACCGGGGTGCAGTCAGTATACAATGAAAGGAGGAGTTCTGCCGTCAGTTTTTATGAAATTGGCCTCCACTATTCCATAATATTTCGAAAGGAAATCGCCATGAAAGCAGTCAAAATAGCCATTACGTCATTCGGGCTCGGGCTCATTCTGGCGTCTCAATCTGCGATGGGTGCTACGGCTAAGAAAGTTGCATCCCCAAGTTCATCCTCAAAAGGTGGCCATGATTGGTTATTCAGTTTGCCTCTGATTGCAGACCGGCCACAGCTGCGTCTTCATGCAGAGTATAATGCAGGCCGAAGCGTTGGGATTGCCCTGGAGGCTGGAGTTATCTCCACAGTGGAGGAGCTTAGTGACGAAGAGACTGTTCTGACGGGAAACTCGCTACAGATTAATGGACTTCAAGCTTCCCTTTTGATGAGTCGATATAGTGATGAACCAAATATGGCCGGATTTTTCTGGACTGTTGGGGCAGGCTATCGCCGCTGGGGAGCTGAATGGAAGAAGCAGGTTGCTCCCAAAGAGTCACTGCGCCTGAATATGGTTGATGAGAAAGGTTATCTCCACCACCGGGTTGAAGGTAAAGGGGGCACAGGCCACGCCCGAATTGGCTACCGCTATGTAGCCAATGAATGGCCCCTGGCATTTGGCGCGCACATTGGGATTCGTCACATGAACTCTCAGGTCACAGACGTAAAGGTGTCTCAGGCGGAAGAAACTAAATTAAACCTGCAGTACGCTGATCTTAGTACCGAGGAGCGTCGCAGTCTAAAAAATCGCATGATGACCACCTCTGACATCACGATCGACTTTGGCTTAGCGTTCTAATTCAGCTGACCCGGGGGGCTGATATTAGTTTCAAAGCAAGCGCTGGGCGATTTCGCCCAGCGCTTGCTTTTTATCGAGCGGTTTTTAATAAATTATCTTGATATTTCAGTGGCTTGGTGCGCTTTATCTTATAAAGTGGACATTCTGCACTTTCATATAGAGAATGAGGTTTTCATTGTGGGTTCAGGGGACAATGCGGGTCGCTATTGATGCTAGAATGATCAAACCGGGCAGCATGCACGGCATCGCTCGATATGTTTACGAGCTGATTCGTGGCATTTCTGCACGTGAGAAAAACTTCGACTACGTGGTTCTCGTAAATGGAGACAGCCCGCTAAAATCCGAGATTTGGCCTGATTTTATTCGTTTTGTGGAAGTTGACTCAGCGTGGATCAGCTTTCGGGAACAATTTGAAATTCCTCAAGTCTTGAAGGAACATCGGATTGATCTGTTTCACGCGCCGTCATTTGTGGCTCCCCTGTTTTCTCCCTGCAAAATGATCATGACGATTCACGATCTTAATCACTTGGTGTTGCCACACTTCTACACACCTTTTCACCAGGTTTATTACCGTGTTTTTGTAAAGAGCTGCATTGCTCGCTCGACATACATTTTGACAGTCAGTCAATTTTCTAAGCAAGAGATTGTTCGAACGCTTTCGCTCGATCCCTCAAAGATTTTTGTGACCTATAACGGTGTGAGTGATCTTTATCGCCCAGTATCTGATCCAGATACTCTCAACTACGTCAGAGAGATTTACGAGCTTCCAGACGAATTTATACTTTGCGTGTCCAACAACAAGCCTCATAAAAACGTTCAACAGCTCGTCCGAGCGTATTGTCAGTCAAATGTTGAGATTCCGTTGGTGTTAGCAACTCCTATTGATACAGCTTTGCTGAGATTAGCGGAATCTTTCAATAAGAAACATCTGATCTACTTCTCCAAATTTATTGCAGAAGAGCACTTACCAGCTGTCTATTCAATGACCAAGCTTTTCGTTTATCCTTCAACCTACGAAGGTTTTGGTTTGCCACCACTGGAAGCAATGAGCTGCGGTGCACCGGTCGTCGTGGCGCGCTCCTCTTCTTTGCCTGAAGTTGTGGGGGACTACGCAATATTTGCTGATCCATACGACTACATGGATATTGCGCGAACGCTTGAGCGTGGAATCAGTGATGAAGATTTTAGGCGCAAATCCCGTATCGGAATTGCGGAGCACCGAAAAAAATTCTCGTGGGATGTGATGACTGATCAAACCCTGGCGCTCTACCGCAGCTGTCTTGGCACTGGACCTAGTCCTGAACCTGAGACATTCGAAGTCGCCTCAGGGGTTGTTTCATGAGAGTCGGGATCAACGGACGATTTCTTGTGGCTAAACGCACAGGTGTTCAGCGGGCGGCTTACAACCTGATCAAAACACTGATCGAGGTCGACCGGGAAAATGAATATGTCATTTTTACAGGCAAGGAACAAATTGGAGCTCCGGAATGGAACTTTCCAAACGTGACTGTCGTCGGCGACAACTTGCGACCGACCGAGAGCTTTAGAAATCACCTTTGGGAGCAAGTCCGTTTGCCTCGCCTGGCAAGAAAATACAAGATCGACGTCCTGCATTCTCCTGCCAACGTGGCTCCACTTTTTTACAGTGGAAAATCTATTATTCACATTCATGATCTTTGCTTTGTCGTGAATCCGCAGTGGTATAGTTTTGCTTTCCGGACAGTTTATAATCTGATTATTCCCCAGCTTGCAAAGCGAGCAACCAAAGTCATCACCAATAGCAATAACTCAAAAAACGACTTACTTCAGTATTTCGACTTGCCCGCAGAAAAGGTCAGTCTGGTCTACTGGGCGGTGGACGATACATTTTCGTTGCCGACTGCTATCGATGAGACTAGAAAAAAAAATATTGATGGTGACTATATTTTGTATGTGGGCTCACTGGAGCCTCGCAAAAACATCAAGGGTTTGATTGAGGCCTACGAAAAGCTTCGCCACGAATATCCTGCCATCAAGACAAAATTGATTTTGATCGGCGGTGAGAGTCCATTGTTTGCCTCAGTTCAGCTGAAGGCTCGGGAGTTCCGTGACGACGTAATCTTTAAGGGTTTTGTGACGGACGCTGAATTGAGCGAATATTATCGTCGCGCAAAGCTAGTGGCGTATCCTAGCCTTTACGAAGGATTTGGACTTCCGCCGCTTGAGGCTATGGCCTCCGGAGCACCTGTAGTGACCAGCTGTACCAGCAGTATTCCAGAGGTCGTTGGCAGGGCGGCAATTCTTATCAATCCCCTTGACCGGGACCAGCTTGCTCGTGCCCTTCATCGGGTGCTAACAGACAGTAGGCTTCGAGAGTCGATGATTAAAGCTGGATCTGAGCGTGTGACCAGGTTCAATTGGTACCGGGTTGCGCGCGGGGTGTTGGCTGTTTATCATGAGGTACATAAACGCACCGAGAATCAGCCGCTGACGGTTCAATCGTTTATTCCCATGAGTGTATGGAAAAGCTTAAGAAAAGTTGAGTCGCTGAAAACGGCGATTTTTGATGAAGTTAGGATTCGCGGCCTTCTGGCCAACAAGGAGCTAGATCAATGAGCATTCAACGTCAACGTATCAAAGACATTCTAGAAACCGGAAGCGAAGGACAAAAGGTTACAATTTGCGGATGGGTTCGCTCGCGTCGCGAATCAAAAACATTTGCATTCCTTGTTTTGAATGATGGTTCCTGTCAGGCGACGCTTCAGTGCATCATCGATCAAGGCATTTCTGGATTTGATCTTTTGGGCCGTTGTCAGACTGGTGCTTCAGTTCGCATTGATGGCGAGCTGAAGAAAAGCCAAGGGAAGGGTCAGTCGTGGGAGGTCCACGCCAAAAGCCTTGAACTCTATGGCGAGGCCAATCCTGAGACCTACCCGCTCCAGAAAAAAGGCCACACCCTAGAGTTTCTGCGCGAAATTGGTCACCTGCGTGGGCGTACAAACACGTTCGGTGCGGTGTGGCGACTCCGCAATGCCTTAGCCCATGGGGTGCATGAATTTTTTCAAACGCGCGGATTTGTGTGGGCCCATACGCCAATTATCACCGGTAACGATTGTGAAGGCGCTGGTGAAATTTTCACAGTCACGACGATGGATTTGAATAAGGTTCCGAAAACCGACAAGGGTTCAATCGATTGGTCTAAAGACTTTTTTGGTAAACATGCTCACTTAACTGTGAGTGGGCAGCTTGAAGGTGAGTTCCTGGCTCTTTCTTTAGGGGATATTTATACGTTTGGTCCAACATTCCGAGCTGAAAACTCAAATACCACTCGCCACTTGTCAGAGTTTTGGATGATTGAGCCAGAGATGGCTTTTGCCGACCTAGAAGATGACATGAGGCTCGCTGAAGATTTTATTCGTTTCCTCTGTGGATGGGCTGTGAAAAAGTGTCCCGAAGAACTAGCGTTCCTGAGCGAGATGTATAAGGGAATGACTCCCGATGAGATTGCGAAATTGAGTGAGTCCAAATTTGCCGCAATCACTTATACCGATGCGGTCAAAGAGCTTGAAAAAGCCTCCGTCAAATTTGATTTCCCGGTCAAATGGGGGATCGATTTGCAGTCAGAACATGAGCGTTATTTGACCGATCATGTCTTCAAAGGTCCCTGCATTGTTACCAATTATCCTAAGGATATTAAGTCCTTTTACATGCGTCTGAATGACGACGGCAAGACCGTAGCTGCGATGGATGTCTTGGCTCCAAGGATTGGAGAAATTATCGGCGGTAGCCAGCGGGAGGATCGCCTCGATTTTCTTGAAACCAGGATTAGGGAAATGAAGCTACCGATCGATGATCTTCAGTGGTTCCTGGATCTCAGACGTTTTGGTTCGGTTCCGCACGCAGGCTTTGGGCTTGGATTTGAGCGTATTGTTCAGTACTTATCTGGCATGGGCAACATCCGTGACGTGATCCCATGTCCGCGGGCTCCTCAGACCATAGCGTTCTGATCCGGTTTTTTTCGTTAAACCCTCCATGTAGCAAAGGTTCCCTGTTGACCAGAGGGGGTCACTTATATATATTGCCCCCTCTCTATGGACCAGCAGCTGGGTTTTGCGTTTGACCAGGTGCCAAAAAGTCCAATAATTCAAGCGCTCAAGCGGTATCTGGAGTTACGGATATTTATGAAAACTGTAAGTGTAAAACCTGCTGATGTAAAAAAGCAGTGGACCATCGTTGATGCGTCCGGCAAGACTCTCGGTCGTCTAGCTACTGAGGTTGCTCGCGTACTTCGTGGCAAGCATAAACCTGAATTCACACCTCATATTGATGCTGGCGACTACGTTGTCGTTGTCAATGCTGGCAAAGTTAGAATGAGCGGCGTGAAGACGACTGACAAGTTCTACTTCCACCACACTGGCTGGATTGGCGGAATCAAGGCGATCTCAGCTCGTGACCTCTTGGCCACCAAGCCTGAGCGTGTTCTTGAAACAGCGATCAAAGGCATGCTTCCTAAGTCTAAACTTGGTCGCAAGATCTGCAGTAACCTGCATGTCTATGCTGGTGCGGAGCACCCTCATAAAGCTCAAAATCCTGTCGCAATGCCGACTCGCTAAGGAGAATCTGATTCATGGCAACTAAGTCAAAAGCAATTCACGCAGTTGGTAAGCGCAAGACATCGATTGCTCGCGTTTGGATGAAGCAAGGCAAAGGTAACATTGTCATCAATAAGCGTACGATGGATGATTACTTCATTCGTCCAACATCACGCATGATGGTTAAGCAAGCTCTTGAGTTAGCTGGTGTAGCTGAAGCGTATGACATCACGATTAACGTCATCGGCGGTGGTCTAACTGGTCAAGCTGGCGCAATTCGCCATGCACTGAGCCGCGCTCTTGCAGCAATGAGCCCAGAAAATCGCAAGACACTTAAGGATGCTGGCCTAATCACACGCGATGCTCGTAAGAAAGAACGTAAGAAGTACGGTCTTGCATCTGCTCGTCGTCGCTTCCAGTTCTCGAAACGCTGATATTTATTCAGACTCAAAAAGCCAGGCTGCATAAGCCTGGCTTTTTTTTTGGGGATATGGATCTGGTCTGACCCAACGAAACGGATAAGATTCATAGACATGTTTATTGAGATTTGCAGTCAAATATCAATAACATCGTGATCGGATCTTATCCAACGGATGGATCATTTTGTCGTCACGTTTACGGCGGCGTAGTAATAGCGAGAATAACCACGGACGTTTTGCCTCGTTTTTTTCGCGTTTGCTTGCACCGTTAGCTCGCTCGACGCGACGGCTCAGCCAGGTCAATTTCTCGGCTACGGACTTCCCTATTTCTGAAGTTGTCCATTGCTCACCATCAAACTGGAACATCAACGGGTAGATTGGTGTGTTTAGACATTCCCTTGAAAAGCAGAGGATCTTGCGCGGTGGCTCTGGTGATAAATTTCGCATGTGTTTTTCGGCTAGAATGCCAAGTGGGAATATTTTTAGGGTGTCTAGTCCTCGACCCAGGAATTGACTTGTAATGAGTTCAGCTAGTGGGTTTGTTGGATCAACACCTTCGGGAATATTCTGAAATTCGATCTGCAAGACCCCATTTTGGTAGTCTCCTGAGGTTACCTGAATCTGAAAGCGTCCAAATTGGTGTCCCTCAGCTGTCTCACAAACCCATGTGTCGCGGGTTTGTGTGCTTCTGAAGTTTCCAGAGTTAGGGTTTGGTGCGGTTGCAGGAGCCAATGCGGTATTTTGATAAAAAGCAGTCGATTCTCCAAAGAATACGTGATGTTTCTCATCCCAGGCATCCTTGTGGCGGACCATCCATCCGGATCCTGTTAAGGAAACGGCTCCAAATGATGGTATACTTGGAGCAGATGCTTTTGCGAAACTGCGTCTGTACATGGCGAATCCCTGGATTTGATTGATTCATTTGATCATAGCATGCCCGACTAGGAGAACGATATGTTTGGAAATGACAAGAATAATGGCTCCTCTCCGAAGCGCTCAAACGCTGCTTCTGCTAAAGATGGTGGCGTAACGATTTTGACGTCAGGCTGTCACTTTGCTGGGAAACTGTACTGCAAAGGAGCCACGCGCATTGGCGGTACCATTGAAGGTGAAGTCATCGCTGAAGGACTACTAATTGTTGAAGAAGATGCTGTGATCAATGCTTCAGTCAGAGCAGAAGAAATCGTGGTTCACGGCCGCATGGAAGGTAATCTGCATGTGCAGCGCAAGATTGAGATGTGCGCAACAGCAGACGTGCAGGCAGATATTGTGACCCCTAACCTTCTCGTCCAGGAAGGCGCAATTTATAATGGCCGTACCACAATGAAGCGAGTCGTCGCAGGTGCAGACCAAGGCAAGCGTGAAGGCAAAGAACACCGGGATGCAAAAGGACGCAAACTTGATAGTCCAAAAGTTGATTCTGAAAATGATCGCTCCCCGTTGGTTGCAGCCAGGATTCCTGATATTTCCCTCGCATAATCTTTCATTGGGCGGCGTGCGATTCATTTATGGCTAATGTGATCAAGACCGAACATCTGAAACTGGATCTCCCTGCGTGGGATCCGGTTTATTTTTCTTTGCCTCGAAAGCCTAGCGCGGTCGCTGTGATTATTTTTAACGCTGATTCCAGCGAGCCAAATGTTTTGTTTATTAGGCGAAGCACGAGGCTTGGTTCCCATCGCGGTCAGATTGGTTTTCCTGGTGGGCGGCTCGAGGCGGGGGATAAAAATCCGCGGGACACGGCACTGCGCGAGGCTGCAGAGGAGATAGGACTTAGTCCAGAAGACGTTACAGTCCTTGGTGCGGTTGATCCAATTCCCTCCTTGGATGGCTCCTTGGTCTACCCGATTATTGGTTACACCGAGGCATCAGCGAAGGAGCTTAAAATGAGTCCCAATGAAGTTTCTGACATCTACATGGTGCCTGTAAAACTCCTGGTCAGCGAAAATAGGCGTAAATTTGCATTCAATTTATTTGGTTGCTGGCGGCGAAGTTTTTTGTACGATTGTGGTGCTATTTCGATTTGGGGCCTCTCGGCTGAGATTTTGTCCAAAGCAGATTTACAACTGGTTTAATTGTCTTGTTCTGGAGATTGTAATGAAACATTTACTGGTCAACTTGATCCTCATGCTTACGACGCTGTCCTGTACTCAGGAGACTCAGAATAAAATTTCTCGCTCCATCCAAAATTGGACCGGCACTAATGGAGTTGTGGATGTCGTCAGTGACGGTAAAGTTCTGTATCGTTGGATCCAAGTTGATAAACTATCAACAGCTATTTCTACTGGGAGTGGTCCGAAAGAGGCGCGATCCTACCGCTTCGGCTACGGAGTCATGGACTTGAATCAGAATTTTATCGCAGACGAAAACGAGAAAAAAGTTTACTTCGAAGTTGGCGACTATGCGACCTACGTCTTTTACGAGAGCCCATTTCCGTCTCAGTAATTATCTTGGAAGCGATTTCAGAATCTTCGCGGCAATTTGGAAGTGGGATTGCCAAAGGAGATCGTGATCTCCTCCCTCAATATCATCAAAAGTTACTTTTGTTTGAATGGTTCTCAGCTGATCGTTAAAAGAATCTGCTTGGGCTTTTGGTGCGATATGGTCATTGCGAGAGTGATAAAGAGCGATTCGACTAGGTAGCTTGGCAGTGTCCCATGCGATGGAACGCTGCTCAAGAGCTAGATCCCCGTCACTTACCTTTAGAGCGGCAATGGTTTTGATAATTGCGTCGCTTTTTGAGGTTCGCTCTACGACTTCGAGGTCGTAAAATCCGTTGCCAAGAATAAGCCATTTCAGGCCGCTAAAAGATTTTGCTGTAAACGTAGCAGTAATGGTTCCAGTATCATATCCCCAGAAACCGACGAGCGGATTACTACCTACAGCCGCTTTTATGCCATCAAGCGCCCCAGCAACAGAGAGTGGTCCGCCAAAATCATCTTTACCAGAGGACTGACCTTTGCCAGGGCGGTTAACCGCGACTACATTTAAGCCATTTTGAAGCGCAGCTTGTGCCATCCAATCATTGCAGAACTTTTCAGCCTCAACGCCATCCTGCGTGCCAAACAGCGCGACAAACGGATCTTTGGTATTCCCCGTGCAAGTAACCCACTGGGATTTGAAGTTAGAATTTTTGAATTTGTAGTCAACCGTTCCTGTCTTTGCTTTTGACGATGAAACTTTGAGTTTGAAGTTTTTGGCCTCTGCTGGGTCGATTTTGGTGGAGGAGTTGTCATCAAATTTTGGTGCAGTCGCGCAGGCCGTCAAAATGACGGTGTAACAAAAAATTGAAACGGAAAATCTTTTGAAAGTCTTGCTAGTCTTGCTCATGAGCCTTTAGCTCCTTTAACGAGATAAATTTACTAAAAATTTAAATTGACCAACTGGCCAACATGCTGCTAGTGTCTCCGTAACATCAAGTTTAGCACAGTTTTTTTTGGCCAAGGGAGCTCAGGGAGGGCATATGGCAAAATTCCTAGGATTGGGACTAGCGGCGTTTTTGTATTCACAATCAGGTCTATTAATGGCCGACGCACGTGTGATATAAGGTGAGGATGACCGTCGAGATCTATTTGACAGCGATAACGATCCCAAAATGGTAGCTCTTGCACAATCTACG
>CAMDGW010000043.1 GCA_945897695.1 Pseudobacteriovorax antillogorgiicola
GCTCTTAATATCGCAAGAACCCACGGCGTCATCAGCGCAAGCTTTCTTCAAAGACATCTTCAGATTGGTTACAATCGAGCAGCGAGAATTGTCGAGGGCATGGAGTTAAAAGGACTTGTTGCCAAAGCCGATGGGTCCAAACCACGCAAGTGGCTGGGTGGTCTCTAGGATTTAGTGATCAGAGCTGACTGCCGAGAGCAGTAGGCTAAGATTTTGACTCATCGTTTCAAGGGAAAATTCGGTTTTTGCAACCAGCGCACGCGACTGGCGTGTCTGAACCTGCTCGCCATGTGACTTCAAAAGTTGGTCAAAGATAATGCCCGCTGCACCGTCATTGTCATAGTTGCCGTAGATTGATCCAAATTCAGGGCAAGTAAAAACGTCCCTGAGCGACCCAACCTCCGTGGCCACCACGGGCGTCCCGCAAAGTAAAAACTCCTGGGCGACTCTACAGATGGCCTCACTTCCAAGACTTGAAATAACGCCAAGCGATACCTTTGACATCAGCTCAGCTACGTTACTTATTCGATCACATTGAATTTCAAAATCGGAAGAAGAAAGTCCTATTTCTTTAGCGTGCTCAAGTAGGTGAGTCATAGAAAGGTTCGCTGGCAGCCCAACAATTCTGAGCTTTGGTCTTGCTGAGCCGTGTAACTCCGAAAGAGCGAGCACCCGAACAAAAAGCTGCATAAACTCACGATGACCCTTCACGGGGTCTAGGCGCCCAAAAATTAAAAGCTCTGGTCTTTCAGACCTGGCAATATCTTTGAATTCAAAAAATGATATATCAATGCCCAGAGTCACAACATCGACTGGGCAATTAATCAACTCCCGGATGCCAGCCCCCACTGCTTGCGAAGGAACAATCACCTGGTCAACATGCAGGTGTCCAAGCCTTCTCGTCGTGGACTGAATAGCGTTACTGCTATCAATTTTGTATCCGTGAAACCTTATAAGCCTGGATCGGCCTTTGAAAAAAAGGGCTGACGTTGTTTCAGGTCCGCCATAGGTGAAAATCACGTCTGGTGAAAACTCTTTTGCAATTGCGGCAAGACGCGAATAGCGCCCTGGCCCGAAGCTTTCGGTCGGTTTAACTTCAAATCCGCTTGTCTTAAATCGACCCTCAATTGGGCTGTCTATCAAACAAGTCACCAACGAATCTGCGCCTAGCATGCGGGCGGCCTTTGCAGTGCTAAGGGCATACTCGCTAATAGCACTGTTCCATCTGTTTGAGATTAAATGCCAGACCTTCATTTGTTACCTGCAGCATCCCGGTACAGTTCGCGAAGCTTCGCGTATTTTACAAATCCATAAAAACTTCCAAAAAGCGCCCAGAGAAATCCAGGCCAACCATCCAGCACGCCCAGCTTTAAAAAATAACGAGTAAAAAAATCTATCGGCAATCGAAGGGCCAAGACCACTTCAGGAGGACAGGCTTTGTGAGCATCAAAACGAGTTTTAGCCATCATTGATGTGTATCGATTAAATCTTGAAAAGTAGTCATCCAAATCATAATAGCTCCAATGCCAAAGAGTGCCGCGCAATGGTTCAATCGTTGCCGTCACCTTGAAAAAAAGTTTTTCGTGAATCTCATTTTGGTAGCGCGCTGTTTTTGATTGAAAAAGCCGCACAATCCGCTCCATGGATCGCCCGTGGCTCAGAGGTTTGCCTTGGAACACCAGGCGTCTTTTCAAAGAATATGCTTTGCTTTCATGTGGCTCCACCGAGGACACGCGAATTATGTCACTCCACAAATCAGCGTCCGGGCGCTCGTCGGCATCTAAACACAACGTCCACGGCCTCGTGGCTTGCTCCATCGCAAAGTTTTTTTGTGACGCGTAGTCATCAAAGCTACGAATAAAAACTTTTGCGCCGAAAGATTCGGCCAGGCTCACCGTACCGTCCGTGCTACCGCTATCGACCAAAACGATCTCAGCCCCCTTCGGAATATCCGGAAGGAGGCTAGTGAGATTTCGTGATTCATTTAAAGTGATGATCACAACAGACAAGTTGTGAGCCATGCTTTCAGCAGTTATTCCTAATTTGAGAACGATGCCGCCCATTGCAGATTACTCGAGCGACTGTCAATGTTAACGATGACGGGATATCCTTTGCGAACTGTTTGAGTTGCATTGGTGACCGCGATGACTGCGAAATTTCCGCGTCTTTTGACAATTCGGCCCGCGGCTATGGGCCGGGCTTTTTCATCAAGAATGCGTACATGATCGCCTACAATTCCATCTTCTAGCTTGACAACACAGCGCTCGCCGTTGCCAGCACAGCTGTAAACAGTAGCTGCTTCAACCGCGCCTGCCAACATGAATCCTGTTACAAACGTGAAAGCAAACGCTTTCAGTTTACGACTATTTGTCCAAAATGTTTTCATAACCAACCCCCGAATCAGCATTCCGCAAAAAAACCAACATCAGCGTCTCGCTTCACTATTTGAAGAGTCTCAATTGAGACCGCCCTCTCCACGGCAAATGCAATGCCCATACCAGAAGTGTTGGCTAATCTTTACGCTGTGTTACGGCACGGTAGATGTCGGCCCTCCCACCAACTTGTCTGGTTCATTGACAGTGGGTGGCACCTACCTTAAAGTCCTGTATTGCCAAATATTTTCCTCTACTGCCTGGAGGCTAGGACCCCTGTGACGATCTCTTCAAACCAAAACCACAAGACCCCGCTCTACGATGCTCACGTTGCACAAAAGGCTAAGATGATTCCTTTTGGCGGCTGGGTAATGCCCGTCAGTTACGAAGGAGTTCTCGCCGAACATAAAACTGTTCGGGACGCGTGTGGTATTTTTGACGTTAGCCACATGGGAGAGGTGCTGGTCAAGGGACCTGATGCTGCTAAATTCTTACAGTGGCTAACCATTAACGACATCAATAAGCTCAAAACAGGTGGCGGCCAATACAGCGCACTTTTAAATGATCGTGGCGGAATGATTGACGACCTCATCATCTATCGCCTAGGGGATAACGAATTTTTTATTTGTATCAATGCTTCAAACCGCGACAAAGACTTTTCTTGGATTAAGCAAAAATCTGCAGCCTACGACGTGGTCGTAACCAACGAATCGGATGCTTGGGCACAGATTGCTATTCAAGGGCCAAGGTCCACTGACGTCTTGGCAACATTGCTGACCCCTGCTGATGCCGCAATGATGCGAACCCTTCCGTACACCAATATCGCTCCGGTTACTATCTCTGGGAAACCCTCGCTCCTTGCTCGCACAGGATACACCGGTGAATTTGGTTATGAAATTTACGTACCTGCTTCCGTTGCGCAAAATGCTTGGATGGCGCTTCTTGAGCAATCTTCAAAATTTGGCGTTAAACCAATTGGACTTGGTGCCCGCGACACCCTAAGGCTAGAAGCTTGCTACCTGCTTTACGGTAACGACATGAATGATGACGTCACCCCCCTTGAGGCTGGTATCAGCTGGGCCACAAAAATCGACAAAGGTGACTTTATTGGAAGAGCCGCGTTGATCAGTCAAAAGACGTCTGGACTCAAGCGTCAAATGGTTGCTTTCAAAATGCTCGAAGACGGCATCCCACGACACGGAATGAAGATTTTCCATGGCGACACGGAGACTGGGGTGGTGACAAGTGGCTCTGTACTCCCGACTGTCGGCGGCGCTGGTGGTATGGCTTTGGTTTCCACAACCCTAAAAGAGGGTGACGACTTTTTCGTAGATATCCGCGGAGCAAAAAAGCGTGCTAAAATCGTAAAGCGCCCGCTTTATGCGGCGCGGACAAAATAATAAACCAATACCTTTTTTGAAGGAGTTACGATAAATGGAATTTCCAAAAAACTTTAAGTACACAAAAGATCACGAATGGATTGAAGCGCAAGGAAGCACGGGCACTATCGGTGTTACAGCATATGCGGTGGAGCAGCTTGGTGATATTGTTCACATTGATCTGCCAGATGCTGGAAAAACTTATAAGGCGGGTGACTCTTTTGGAACAATCGAATCAACCAAAACCGTAAGCGACCTCTACATGCCAGTTGCTGGAAAAATAACGGCCGTAAACGCAAGCCTTAAAGGAGCACCCGAAAGCTTACAGGGTGACACCTATAAAAATGGCTGGCTTGTCAAAATCGAAATGACAAATCCCGCTGATGCCGCAAAGCTATTGGATGCTTCAGCCTACGAGGCGTTCATCAAAGAATA
This sequence comes from Pseudobacteriovorax antillogorgiicola, assembly GCA_945897695.1. Classification (GTDB taxonomy): domain Bacteria; phylum Bdellovibrionota_B; class Oligoflexia; order Oligoflexales; family RGVZ01; genus CAMDKS01. The sequence goes on from CAMDGW010000043.1 coordinate 4,187, forward strand.
AAATATTGAAAACTAAAAGCCCCGAGTCACCTCGGGGCTTTTAGTTATATGTGGCCTAAACGTCCTACGTGTAAGACGAAATATCTGGGCAGGTACAAACTAAATTTCTGTCGCCATACGCGTTATCGATTCGTGCTACAGGCGGCCAAAACTTGCGCTCTTTTGTCCACGGGGCAGGGAAAGCTGCCTCCTCCCTTGAATAAGGGCGATCCCATGATTCTGCTGTCACAGCACTTGCCGTGTGTGGGGCAAGTTTTAATGGATTATTTACCTTGTCCCAGACACCGGAGCCAATTTTGTCGATTTCCTTTTTGATGGAAATCATTGCGTCACAGAAGCGGTCTAGCTCCAATTTGCTTTCACTTTCGGTAGGCTCAATCATTAGCGTGCCGGCGACTGGAAAAGACACCGTTGGCGCATGAAAACCATAGTCCATGAGGCGTTTTGCAATGTCTTCTACTTCAACACCGGTGGTGGCCTTAAACCCCCTGATATCAATAATACACTCGTGAGCCACGAGTCCATTTTGACCTTTGTAAAGAACTGGAAAGTGCGGGTCTAGGCGCTGGGCCATGTAGTTGGCATTCATGATAGCCGTTTCGGTGGCAAGCTTTAGACCGTCTTGGCCCATCATACGAATATACATCCAAGAGATTGGAAGAATGCTAGCGCTTCCCCAAGGGGCGGCAGAGACCGCCGTTGATGCTTGCGCGCCTCCTGTTTTCACCAAGGGGTGTCCCGGAAGAAATGGTGCCAAGTGTTTGGCAACACCGATGGGGCCCATGCCGGGGCCACCGCCACCGTGAGGAATGCAGAATGTTTTATGCAAGTTTAAGTGACAAACATCTGGACCGAAGTCTCCTGGGCGGCAAAGACCCACTTGAGCATTCATGTTCGCACCGTCCATATAGACCTGGCCACCGTGTTTGTGAATAACCTCACACACTTCACGGATACCTTCTTCAAAAACGCCGTGTGTTGAAGGGTATGTGACCATCAAAGCAGCCAAACTCTGGGAATGTTCCTCAGCTTTTTTCTGAAGATCAGCAATATCGATATTGCCATCTTTGTCACAGCCAATAATAACAATCTTCATGCCAGCTAAGGCTGCACTTGCTGGGTTTGTGCCGTGGGCTGACTGAGGGATCAAACAGGTATTTCTATGGCCCTGACCTTTAGACTTTAGATAGGCTCTAATCGTCAAAAGGCCGGCATACTCTCCTTGGCTTCCACTATTTGGCTGCAAACTTATCGCGTTAAAGCCCGTGATCTCGCAAAGCCAATTTTCTAGCAAAGTAAACATTTCTGTATAGCCTGCTGCCTGATCGCGAGGAGCAAAGGGATGCAGACCGCCAAACTCACGCCATGTTACGGGATATAACTCCGCAGCAGCGTTTAGTTTCATTGTACAAGAGCCCAAAGGGATCATGCTTGTTGTCAGAGACAAGTCCTTCGCCTCAAGGCCTCGAATATAGCGCATCAAATCCGTTTCGCTTTTGTGTTTTGAAAAAATCGTGTGTGTTAGTGGCTTAGACTTTCGCGAAAGCTCAGAAGGGATTGCTCTCTTAGCCAACGCCGCCAAGCTTTCCAGAGAATCACTAACCCCGAATACAACAAGAAGATCTTTAAGATCGGCAGATGACACCGTTTCATCAAACGAAACAGAGATTATTCCAGATAAATCTGTTCTTAAATTTATTTCTTTTGCTGCGGCTGCCTTTATCAGCGCATCCTTCTTTGTTGAATCAACCACGACAGCAACCGTGTCAAAGAACTGATCGCTTGCTAGCTTATAACCGGACTTTAAGAGGCCTGCTGCAAACAGGGTAGCACCAGCATGGGTTTTTTCTGCAATTTCCGTTAACCCTTCTGGTCCGTGATAGCAGGCGTACATACTTGCCATAATCGCTAGCAACACCTGTGCTGTGCAGATATTGCTGGTCGCCTTTTCACGTCGAATGTGTTGCTCTCTTGTTTGCAAAGCAAGGCGTATGGCGTTACGTCCTTCTTTGTCTTTTGAAACGCCAACGATCCTTCCGGGTAGGCGCCGCTTGTGCTCATCGGCAGTCGCCATAAACCCTGCATGAGGCCCGCCGTAGCCCATGGGGACACCAAACCTTTGGGAGTTGCCTACTGCGATATCTGCACCCAGCGCACCAGGAGACTCTAAGATCACAAGCCCCAGAATGTCACACGCTAGGGTTACGATCAGAGATTTAGCCTTGCATTTACTAACGAGGTCTTTGTATTTGATAAGACCGCCGTTGGTGCAAGGGTATTGAAACAATGCCCCAAAAAATTCAACCGACGGGGAAAATGTCGATGCCTCGCCAACAACGACTGTCACACCAACAGGCTCGGCCCGAGTCTTCACAAGCTCAATAACTTGGGGGTGGCAGGAGTCGGCTACAAAATAATTGTTCGCCTCATCTCGATCTTTGGCAGAAAAGCTCATCATCATGGCCTCGGCCGCCGCCGTAGCCTCATCAAGTAGGCTTGAGTTGGCAACCGGAAGACCGGTCAATTCAACAACCATAGTCTGAAAGTTTAGCAGTGCTTCCAAACGTCCCTGGCTGATTTCGGCCTGATAGGGCGTATACTGTGTGTACCAACCTGGATTTTCAAGAATATTTCTTTGAATAACTGGCGGCACTAGAGTTCCGCCGTATCCACAACCTATATAGCTGCGCCAAATTTTATTTTTCCCTGCGATTACTTTTAGAAGAGCCAAAGCTTCATGCTCTGTGGCAGCTGGCGGCAAATCAAGATTTCTACTGAAGCGTATGGACTTTGGAACCGCTTTGTTAGCTAAGTCATCGAGGCTTGATGCGCCAAGAGCTGACAGCAGTTCTTTTGTTTCTGATGTTGTTGGCCCCAAATGGCGATCTGAAAATTTTCTTGAACTGGAGAATTTAGAAAGAGTATCGCTCATAACGCTGGCTCCCACCGATAATAGATGAAGCCAAATCTTAGCGTTTTTTCTTAGTTATTTCAGGTTAAAAATTATTTTTGGACATCACGATGTACAACAGACACGATTACTCCCGGGATGGGCGTTTGCTGAAATTCCTGGCTTAGTTTTTCGACAAAAGTCACACTTCGGTGCTGGCCGCCCGTACAGCCAATACCAACTCTTAGGAAATGGCGCCCTTCGGCTAAATATCGAGGCAGGCAATATCGATACAGATCTCTAATTTTATTAAATGTTTCGGTCGCCTCAGGGGTTTTCATCACAAAGTCTTGAACATCCTTATCCAGGCCGGTTTTCTCCCTCATTTTTGACTCAAAATAAGGATTTTGAAGAAATCTGACGTCATGAAGTCCTTCAATGGGCCAAAGCGGGGCATGTTTGAATCCAAAACTAACCAAGACAAGCTGCAGCGTCCGAAGTGGCTGGCCATGACTACTGTAGCGCTCTTCGATAAGCCGTCGCAGCTGGTGAGGTTTAAGGTGGGTGGTGTCTAAAATCGCATCTGCCGACTGTTCAACCGGCTTAAGCAGCGAGTCTTCTTGAAGAATTTGTTCTCGCAACGAGGCTGCAATCCTGGCAAGAGGATGCCGTCGTCGCGCTGTGCCAAAGCGCTCTTCAAGAACGTCTACTTCGGAGCGGACAAACAAAACGTCAAGCTTAACCCGGTTTGATAATTCCTCTTTTATCTTTGGAAAACGTTCGGCGAACTGAGTATTTCTGATGTCCATACCAAACGCATAGCCCTTGTCTGCGGTGATTTCTGCGCCGTCAATGAGGGCCAAAGTGTCCCACAAAAGCTCGATAGGTAGATTATCAATGCAGTAAAAGCCATTATCTTGGAGCGTGTGGATGGCCGTTGAAAGCCCCGCCCCGGACAAACCTGTAACAATAACAACTCTAGGTCGTGGCATCTAAAAGGGCTTTCGTCGCTTGCTGCTTGGGAGTATCCCTTGCTGCTCCCGATACTTAGCGATTGTTCGACGACTGATATCAATATTCTCTTTACCCAACATTTCCATAATCTGCTGGTCTGAAAGTGGCTTGTTTTGATCTTCGCTTTTCACAATCTCACCAATACGACTTTTGACAGCTTCATTGGCAACACTTTCGCCATCACTTCTGCCGATAGCACTATTAAAGAAAAATTTAAGTTCAAAAATACCGCGCGGTGTGTGGACATATTTGTTGGTCGTAACGCGACTAATGGTTGATTCATGAAGCTCAAGGGACTCAGCAATATCTCTCAAAACCATGGGCTTTAAATACTGAATCCCGTATTCAAAGAACTCTTTTTGGCGCTCAAGAATCTTTTCCATAACGCGGAGGATGGTGCGCTGTCTCTGCTCCATGCTCTTGATAATCCATTTGGCGCTTTTAATTTTATCGTCTAAATATTCTTTACCGTCATTCTTCTTGCTTGGGTGAGCCTTTTGGTCTTTGAGCATATCCTTATAAAAGGGGCTCACTTTCAGACGGGGTAGGCCGTCTTCATTCATACTAACCACCCACTCACCGCCAACTTTGAAAACATGGACGTCTGGAATCACATAATGAGGAGCGTCGGGACCGAACTGCCTGCCGGGAATAGGGTCCAGACCCGCAATAATTCCAACGTTTGTGTAAACTTGATCTAGCGGTATTCCTAGCGCCTTCGCAACCGCTGAATAATTTCGATTTTCTAAATCGTGCAAGTGACTTTCAACAACGCGCTCAACAATTCCATTGCGAAGCTTAAAGTGGCGAATTTGGATCAGGAGACATTCTCTCAAATCTCTAGCGCCCACACCCGGGGGATCAAAGTGCTGAATGGTATCAAGCACGCCCTCTGCGACCTCAAGGTCAAAACCCTCTTTTTCTGCAAGATCTTCGATCGGTAGCACCAAATATCCACGATCATTAATATTACCAGCAATTTGCTCTGCTATCGCTCGCTCAACCTTGGTGAAGTCAATTTCCCGAGATTGGTCCAAAACGTACTCTTGGAGTGTGGCTGCCTTTGTGACGATATTTTCATAATTTGGAGTTTCATCGTCAGAGTTATTTTTTGATCCGCCAGTAGAGGCTTGAAACCTTGACTCTTCATAATTTGAAAGTCGCTCCCAGTCGACTTCACTTTCCTTATTTTTTCCCACTTGATCGACTATCGACGAAGCCTCTTCCAAGCGACCAGAGACCGCCTCGGTCTCCGTAAACTCTTTTTCCATTGACGAATAGTCATCACTTGCCTCTGAAGCCACCTCTTCCAATACAGGGTTTTCTGCCATTTGAGTTTCAACAAATTGCTCAAGCTCAAGACGCGAAAGCTGCAACAGTTTTATTGCCTGCTGCAGTTGCGGGGTCATGGTTAGGCTCTGACCTAGACCCAGAGATTGTCCAATTTTAATTGCCATATACTACCCAACCTTTACTCGCAGAATTCCGAATGATCCCCACTAGTATAACACCACAAACCCCTAAGACAAATCAGCTTCGTCAGGCGCAAGCACACGGCGCCCTTCAGGGGGTTTTCTTGGCGTTTTCACCAGTTAGCGCATAGTTGCAGATTTGATCAAAACTTGAAGTTTTCACCCAGATAGCTTTCGCGGACAGCGCGATTACTTGCAACCTCTTCTGGCAGACCATGGGCAATAATTTGTCCGCTTGCCAAAATATAAGCTCGGTCGCAACTGCCGAGGGTTTCGCGCACGTTGTGGTCGGTAATAAGGACCCCAAGACCGTCATTTTTCAAGGAAAGAATTATTTGTTGAATCTCATGAACCGTAACTGGGTCAATTCCCGCAAATGGCTCGTCCAGCAGCAAAAATCTTGGCTCGATAATCAGTGCCCTGGCAATCTCGACCCTGCGACGCTCGCCGCCGGAAAGGGCCGATCCCATGGACTTAGCGATATGAGAGACCTGGAATTTTGTCAGTAACTCGTCAAGGCGGTCTTCCCGACGATTGCGCGGGATCCCGCAGACTTCCATAACAGCCAAGAGGTTGTCTTCCACCGTCATGCGGCGAAAAATACTCATGTTCTGAGGCAAATAAGAAATGCCCTTTTTTGCGCGCAAATGCATGGGCAGATCGGTTATTTCCGTATCATTCATGAGAATTCTACCGGATTGGGGCTTTAGTAGTCCTACAACCATGTAGAAACTTGTCGTCTTCCCGGCGCCGTTAGGTCCTAGTAGGCCAACAACCTCGCCCATTCGCACTCGAAAGCTAACCGACTTCACGACCTGCCTAGTCTTAAATGACTTACAAATCTCCTCAGCTACCAACTCAGAACGGCCTAATACATTGGCTGCACTTGTCACTTGATGCCCGCCTTTTTGGTCGAAGGCTGCACAACCCCCTCAACTCGATCTGCTTTTACCCAGCCGTTTTTAAGATCATAGTAAATCACTTTTCCCCGGACCACGTCGTCACCGCGAGTTAAAATTGGTTCGCCCTTCATGGTCACATTGCGCTTTGCGTTGCTAAAAATAGCCTCTCTCCCCTGGGCGCGAATAGGATCTCCGGTCTCTGGGTCAGTTCTAGAGAAACGAACTGATCCAACTGCGTGAACCTCTTTAACGTCTTTACCGCTCTGTTCAAAAAAGATGGTGGCCTTGTCAGCTTCAAGCCTGATGTCGTCTTGAGTAACGACGACGTCTTCCTCTAGCATCACCGATCCTCGATCCCTAAATCCAGAAAGACTCTTACTCCAAAACTTAACAACACCAGCCTTGGCGCCATGTTGCTTTGGTCGCTGTGGGGAGCGTGATTCCCCGCCTGATTTATGGTGGCTTTGTTTAGGATTATTTTCTGTCGCGGGCTTTGCCTTACCAAGCTCTGTCGACTCTAAGGAAGACGACGGAGCTTTTTCTATCGGCTTAACATCCTCTTCCGTATCATCGACTAGCTCTGCCCTTGCTGCGAAGGAAAAAATCAGGAGGAAGATTGCCGTTAGCGTCAATTTGTTTTGAGATGTGGACATTTTTTACTTAAGTCCCCCTTTGCCGAGGCCTGAACTCATCACGTCGCTTCGGATGTTTCCCACAACACCGCCTCGCAGTCTAACTGACTCATCGCGAACATTATAAGTCATGCCGCCTTCTGAGGCCACAAACTGGCTTGAAGACTGCATACGAACAGGCTTATCCGTAAAAGCATCACCGGATTTTTCTGTGTATAAAATCCACTCCGTCATAAACTGACTAGTACCACGCTGGAAGTCCACGTCGCCATCTAGTTCTAACGTGTCGAGAGCCAAGTCTTTTTGATTGAATAAAGACTCTCCTGCAAATTTAACGACCGCTCTTTTTGCTGAAATTTGCTCACGTACTCCGCCGCGCTGGCGGAATCCAAGAATATCATCATCACACACCAATTTTGACGGCTCCATAAGAGCTGCCTTTTTTCCCGATAATCGTGCCTTTAGCTCGTCACCCTTGTACCGAAAAAGCTCGTAGCCTGTCAGGCGGGCCTTAACTGCCGATTCTGCGTCATTCCGTCCAAGTCTTGGCGGCTTTTGTCCAACGTAAACCCAGATGGACGCGAAAATCAGCGCCAAAGAGGCAAAAATAAAAATAGCTTTGCTTTTTGTCATCACAGCCCACAGCTTCAATTTACTAATTATTATACGATCTTTGCCGCCAAAAGGTCATGCATTCGTACCAGACCCGCTAAATTGTCTGGGCTGCCGTCGCCAACAACAAAAAGGGACGTAATCTGAGACTCTTCCATCCGCTTAAAAGCCTCGATGGCTAAGGCTGTGGCTGCTATTTTTCGAGGGTTCTTTGTCATGAAAGCTTCGGCAGTCAACTGAAGAGCTTTGGATCCTTGTGCCAACAATGTCCTGCGGATGTCTCCGTCAGAAATCGCCCCAAGAATCTCCCCGGATCCACCCACAACGGGGACAATACCGTAGTTGTTGCGCGTGATGGCTTCTAAAATTGCATGAAACTCTGTATCTCGAGAGACCGCTGGCAGATCAACGCCTTTGGGCTTCATCAAATCTGAGACGGTCATCAGCCTCCGTCCGAGGGCTCCAGAAGGGTGCAATCTTGCAAAATCTGTTTGACTAAAGCCACGCGCATTCATCAAAGCAACGGCAAACGCGTCACCCAATGCCATAGCAACAGTGGTAGATGTAGTCGGTGCAAGATTATGAGGACAAACCTCACGGTCTACAGAGCCATCGATACAAAAATCGGAAAGCTTTGCTAACGAAGATTCTAATTTACCGGTAATGGCAATCACGGAAACACCAATTCTTTTGGCGTGCCGAGCGACAGTTAAAACCTCATCAGTCTCTCCGCCAAATGCAATGGCAAAGAGCACATCTTTACGCTGAATAACACCTAAATCGCCGTGTAATGCCTCGGCGGGATGAAGAAAAATTGATGGTGTCCCCGTGCTGGCCAGGGTTGCAGAAATTTTTCGTCCAACGTGGCCAGACTTTCCAAGCCCAGTAACCACGACCTTACCCTCTGCCTGCAGTATCACTTGTGAGGCCTGGGAAAACTCAACACCAAGACGAGTTGCCGCTGCGTGCAGGGCCTTAGCCTCAACCTCTAGCGCATTGCTTGCAGATGAAAGAAAATCATTTGCAGCAGTGTTCATTTCGGGGCCTTTTCATCGTTATGAGACTTAAATCTCTTTAACGAAATCGCAGAAGATACAAAGTCCCTAAAAAGAGGATGAGCATTCATTGGCCTACTTTTGAGCTCGGGATGAAACTGACAAGCTACAAACCAAGGGTGTCCCTTAACCTCCATCACTTCCACAAGCTCTCCGTCAGGAGATAAGCCGGAAAAAACCACTCCTGAGGACTCAAACTTCTCTCGATAAGAGTTATTAAACTCAAATCGGTGCCGATGTCGCTCGTTGATCTCAGAGCTTCCGTAAGCGGCGTGCGCTTTGGAGGCATTGGCAAGTTTGCAAGGATATGAGCCAAGGCGCATCGTTCCACCTTTAGCGGTAACACTCTTTTGGCTTTCCATAATATGAACCACTTGGTCAGGAGACTGGGGGTCAAACTCTTGACTATTTGCGCGCCCAAGATTTAAGGCGTTTCTAGCAAACTCGATTGCCGCAAGCTGCATGCCGAGGCAAATACCAAAAAAAGGCTTTCCATTTTCTCGTGCATATTTAATTGCAGAAATCTTGCCTTCAACGCCGCGAGTGCCAAAGCCACCTGGGACAAGAATGGCGTCAAAACGCCCAAGAACTGAGGCCACGGTTGCTGGATTAATTTCATCCGCATCAATGTACTCCACGTCTGCCTTACAATTATTAGCGATTCCAGCATGAACTAGGCTCTCATCAATGGACTTATAGCTATCGAAGACGCCCACGTATTTACCAACCACAGCAACCCTTACTTCAGCAGTTGGATGGTCCAAATTATGAACGATCCGCCTCCAAGCCGCGAGATCTGGAGCCCCCGTCCAAATATTCAATTCTTCAACAATGGCTTGGTCAAAGCCCTGAGCATTCATCAAAAGAGGCAGTCTATAAATGCTATCAGCATCAAGGGCCTCGAACACCCGGTCTTGCTTAACGTTACAAAATTGCGCAATTTTCTTTAGCTGATCTTGCGGGATTTTTCTGTCGCTTCGACAGACCAACATATCGGGTTGTAGACCAATCTGGCGCAAGTCCCTAACAGAATGTTGGGTCGGTTTGGTTTTTAATTCTTTTGCTGCACCGATGTAGGGGACAAGCGTTAAATGAACTAGAAGGCAATTTTTTTCACCAAGGTCATAACGAATTTGTCTAATAGCCTCCAAAAAAGGAAGGCTTTCAATGTCGCCGACCGTGCCGCCAACTTCCACAATCGAAATGTCGGCTCCTTCACTTGCTTTAAATATAAATTCTTTGATCTGGTCCGTGATGTGCGGAATAACCTGAACAGTACCGCCCAGATAATCTCCTCGCCGCTCCTTATTAAGGACTGTGTCATAGACACGGCCGGCTGAAAAACTATTGGAGCGATTAAGAGTTGCATGGGTAAATCGCTCGTAATGACCTATATCTAAGTCTGTTTCGGCGCCGTCGTCGGTAACAAATACTTCGCCGTGCTGGTGAGGACTCATGGTGCCTGGATCAATATTGATATAAGGGTCGGCCTTTGTGAGAACAACCTTCAATCCGCGCGTCTCAAGCAATGCGCCCGCCGTAGCAGCGACGATGCCCTTGCCCAGAGATGAAACCACGCCACCTGTCACAAAAATATACTTAGTACGTTGCTTTGCACGCATAGAAAATCCGTAAAATCTTAGAATTAGAGTAGGGCGGGGCTTGATTGACCCGAACGATAGAAAACATTCTCTCGCTGGAACGACATCCTAACGAAAACGCCCTTCCTCGGTCAAGAAGGATTGCCAAAAATCGGGGCCCTTAACCCACAACAATATTAGCTAACACGTTGATTAGTTTGACATAGACCATAGTAAAACTACTAATCCAGTTGAGCAGACCGGCGAAGGCAAGCATCAAAAAAATCAAAAAACCATAGGGGCCGACCACCTGCTCATATCGATCCCAAATATCACGACTGACAAACGCCCTTAAAATCGTTGCGCCATCAAGAGGTGGCAAAGGAATTAAATTCAAAAACGCTAGCATCCCATTCACATAAGTCATGGCGGTAATAATCTTTAAAAATGGAGCTAAAAAGCTTCCCGATTGGAAAACGCCCCATTCATAACGGACATTTAACACAATGATCACCATACATAT
>CAMDGW010000044.1 GCA_945897695.1 Pseudobacteriovorax antillogorgiicola
GGTGCGCCCAAAGGCATAAATAATGTTAAGAATTGGGACACAACCTAGTCACGTAACTCGAGTAGCTCATAAAATCAAACAGGCGGGGGCAACTTCATGCCTCCACCTGCTGGTAATCAGTAATTTCCGAATTAGCTCCCGACTGTATTTGTATTTGAATTTGCAGTTACAAATACAGTCGGGTGGCACTAATTTGTGGCACTAATTTACTATACTAGGCGTCGCTCAATTGCTGGATTAAGTCTGGTCACGAGCTCGTAGTGAATCGTTTGCGACCAAGTGGCGACGTCTGAAGCGCCGATTATTTCTGAGACGTCTTTTCCAATCAAAGTGACCACATCGCCGACAGCAATTTTTTTGGCAATGTCTGACACGTCCACCATCATCATGTTCATGCAGATACGGCCCACAATCGGGCAGCGCTCACCATGAATAAGCACATAGGCCTGACTGCCTGAAGCCATTCGAGGATATCCCTCGTAGTAACCAACAGGCAGCACGGCAATGACCATGTCATGACGCGCCTTAAATGTACAGCCGTAGCCTACATATTGGCCTTGGGCCACGTGATTGATGCTGGTGATTTTTGTGCGCCAGCTCAAGACTGGTTTTAGGTCAATCAGATCTCCGTAGAGCTGCTTATAGGAAAGCCTTGTGGCCTGGCTTGGCCAGAACCCATAAAGAGCAATGCCAAATCGCGCCAGATCAAATCGGCTTTCATCAAGAATAAGAACTGACGCCGAGGAGGCCGAGTGGGAGATGGAATTATATCCACGCTTTGTAAATGCGGCTTTGGAGTCTTCAAATTTTTTAAGCTGAAGCTTGGCATAATCATGCTCTGTCACGTCTTCGACGTTTGCAAAATGCATGCACACACCTTTGACCAGATTTTTTTGTGGCAAAAGACGCTCTGCAATTTTGTCTGCGTCACTAGGCCTAAATCCCTGCCGACTCATGCCGGTATCAAACTCGATGTGAATCTCCGGCTTTTCTCTTGACTGAATCCAGGACGTCAATCCTTCTTCATGGCCTAAGAACATCTCAAGTCTATGGTGATGGGCTTTTTTTATCTCATCAGGAATAAATGGCCCCACCACAAGAATGCGACCTTTGTAGCCAAATCCTCTGAGCGCTGCCCCCTCTTCCACATAGTTGACTGAGATCCAAATTGGGTCTTCAGGGCTTAAAGCGTGATAAATTTCCTTGATGCCATGGCCGTAGGCGTTACTTTTAAGCACGGGCGCCAGTTTGTCGTGACCCATCAATTTGGCAAACTGTTGAAAGTTATGCCTGAGATTTTCGGCGTTAAGTTCAATCCAAGTCAGCATTCAGTCACCAGAGGGTTTGACGTGTAAAAGTCCCTTGGCTTTATTGTATCAATTGATCGAAGTTCCGAAAACTTTAAGCGAAAAGACTTTGGGCATCGGTCCTTGGCTTGGCCCAACCAACGGTGCCGTCAATGTTTCGGAGGAATTGAGACGAGAGACGTGACAGACTTTTTGGTTACCGGCGGCTAGGTGAGCCATGGCCACATTTCCAAAAGAATCCTTGCCTGCAACAAGACCAAGACGATCACCACATCCTGATTCCGTTGCCGCCATGAGCCAACCGCCATGACCAAGTCTTGCTATCTTCATAGCAGTAATCGGCTGCAGGCTTAAATTCGAATCTGCGTTTGATGCCAAAGCCGTGGCCATTGAGCGCGGCATAGCTTTAAGTGATTGGTTAGGAGCCACAAGCAATTGATCTAAGACAAAGGTGTCTAGCTTGCCGCCCTTATATGAACACGGTGCATTTGGGGCAAAGGCTGAAATCATGGCCACCTGGCTGCCATCGTTACCGGAAAATAGCACTGCCACGGGAACGTCACGGCAGGTTTTAGTCCAGGCAACAGCCACCGACCTGTCTTGATTGATTGAGACCTTTTCGGGCGCAATAATTCTTAGAGTGTAAAGGGTTTCTAGCTTTCCAGGCTTGGTAGTGATTTGAATACTTTCGCCCTTAAGACTCACACCACTGATAAACTTTCTGGCAGTTTCACGCTGGCAAGTTTTTGCGCCTGTTATGGACATGCCATCTTTTGGCAGGCTTGCAATTTGAAGGCTCATCTTTGGCGCCCCATGACGACCCATCGAGGGGCTCATCACGACACCCACGTATGGTCGACAGGTTTCCTGCCAGGCAATACTTACGCCGCTTCGAGAGATTGTGACATCTGTGACTTCAGAAAGGCTCAAGCGCACCACATCCTGAAGACCCAAAGCCTTGACGGGCTTTATGCCTGCGAGCTTGAGAGTGATTGTCTTCTTAATGGGTAGCGCCAGGCACATGGTATCGGAACGCTCAAGAACGGCTCCTAAAAAAATGCCAGTCTTTGATTCATCCACCAGAACCCCACGCAATGATTCTCCGCAGGCCTCATCAATTGTGACTTGGACGGATCGAGACTCTTTGCCAGAATTTCTGGCCGACGAGATAACGACTGGCTTTAAGTAGGTCAACTTCGGAAGATCCATCCCAGCAGCACCCATGGCTGATGGAACGAGTAGGGTGTTTGATATGAAGCTAAAACTTGCGGTGGTTACCAGCCGGCGAAGGCGGGCTAGGGCAGGGAAGGCTTTTAGGGTAGCGGAAAGACTACTCATGAAGTTTGATCCTTTGGGCCAGCCTTGGGGGGCGAGCGGCAGACGCCTGATTAATTTTTGAGCGAGCAAGTAATTACATTTTATTGTATTAAAATGCAATAAATTTTAATCATTTTATAGTATTTTAAAGGGATATTGGTGGGTTATCTTATAGAGGCTAATGCACTCGGTTGAACGTATGTTCGCCAAAGGAAGCATGACACGTTCGATAATCCAGCGAGCCACCTCAAAGCCTTGATGTGCCCATGAAAGAAGGGGGGTTGCATAGGTTAAAGCTCTCTGGTACATTGCCCACCTTCAACCGACGTGAGATTTATTAACAGTCTGAAATAACACGTCTTTTTAGCAACTGGAGTTTCCAAGTCATGAAACGTACATTCCAACCACACAACAAGCGTCGCGTTCGCACACACGGTTTCCGCGCACGCATGAAGACTGCCTCTGGCCGCGCTGTTCTTGCACTGCGCCGCGCTAAAGGCCGGAAGAAAATTGCGGTCACTGCATACGAGAAGTGATTTTGATCTTTGACGATGATCGTCTGAGATATCGGTCGCTGAAGTGATTTGAAGTCAAACATGAACTTCAAGTCTTCGGCACCGTTTTGTCACGATCGGAAAACTTCCATGCCGAAATTTGCAAAGACACAACGCCTTCTCTCCAAGAAGGATTTTGACAAGACTCTAGATGGCTCAGGTCTGAAAGTTGTCTGTCATGACTTTGTTCTCGTGGCATCAAAGATCCCAAGCTCAGGGCCTGCGCGTCTTGGACTGATCGTCAGCAGTAAAGTTGGTAACTCCGTGGTGAGAAGTCGCATTAAGCGCTCCATTCGCGAAGTTTTTCGCAACGAGCTGGCCTCTTTTAGGGAACTAACAGGTCGCAGTCTTGTTGTGATTGCCAGACCCTCCCTGGTAGACAGCGAAGGTCACGTAAAACTAAAATTGCAGGACCACTTAAGATCCTGCTCAGCGCGCCTGGTCAGAAAGCTCGGCGAGTTGAATTGAGTGAGTGAATTGATTAACCGGTTCTTAAAAGTTCTTGTTCGCCTATACCAAATTTTCCTTTCTCCTATTCTTGTTGCTCTCGGTGTTGGCTGTCGTTTCTACCCATCTTGTTCGCATTACGCGACAGGCTGTCTAGAGCGCGACCCTTGGCCAAGAGCTATTTTTAAAATTTCCCGCCGCCTTTTAAAATGCGGCCCATGGCATCCCGGGGGAGTCGACCTACCATGAAAACCCAAGAACGAGACCTAAACAGCACAAAAGGTACTTTCATTGCGATTGCCCTTTGCGTGGCTTTGTACCTCGGATGGAATCAGTACCTGACAACAAAATATCCTTCTTTTGGGCAAGCCAAGAAAACTGTGCCGACAGAGACGACGGCATCAAAGCCTGAACAATCTGCCGTCAGCACAAGTACCCCAACTGCGGAGACAACGCCGCAGCTGGCGACCCCGGCAACACCTGCAGTCACCGCACCAACAGCAATGGCCTCATCCGACCTGAGCTTTGACACAAAAAATGTCACCTTCACCTTCTCTCAAGAACTTGGCTCACTGACCTCAGCCAAACTTAAAGACTACCGTCTTACTAACGAAAAATCTGATCAGACTTTCGTCGAACTTTTTGCAAGACCAGGTGCCATTCAAGGCTACGCTGGTCAGGCGCCTGAACGCACTGGCGTCCTTCCATTTAGTGGCAAAAAAACAAGTGACGGAATTAAGTTCTCAAGAACAGAGGGCACTTGGAATATTGACCAGCAGTGGACACTGCCGACTGAAGGCTACGCTGGTAAGTTAACTGTCACCTACACTAACACGGCCACTGAAGCTAAACCCCTCGTTGCAACATTGCTAACTGAGGTCGGCGAGCCGACAGAAAATACAAAATCATCTTTCTTTGCTCCAGGGCAACCCGCAGAAAAACCACGGTTTCTAACTCAAACTGACGGCAGCGACGAATTTACAAATCTTGAAGACTTCTGCAAAGACCAGTCGATGACCGTATCTTTTAAAGACCGAAAGCTTGATTTCTTCGGCTTTGACACTCACTACTTTGCATTTGCAATGGTTCCCCAGGCAAAAGCAAATTACCGCACAGCTTTTTCGGGTCGTGGGTCTCAAACCCATCCTTTATGTGAAATCATAACGGCAGCCACATCTGATTTTGGAATGGTTGCACCAGCTGCATCGGTAGCGCTTACCTATGATGTATGGTTTGGGCCAAAGGATGTTGAATTACTGACGGCCTTTAATCCACATCTTAAGACCACTCTTGGACTTGGCTGGCTTGATATGATTGCTCATCCGCTCCTTCTTTCCATCAAAGGTCTTTATAAATTTACTGGCAACTATGGTATCGCAATCATTTTGCTCACCATCCTTCTTAAGATTTTGTTCTTCCCGCTGACAAAGCAGGCTGCCCACAGCGCCGCCAGAATGAAGAAGCTAAATCCAGAAATGAATAAACTCAAAGAACGCTACAAAAACGACCAACAGCGCATGCAGATGGAACTCATGAAGTTTATGAGCACCCACAAAATTAACCCGATGAAGGGATGCCTGCCAATTCTTCCAACAATCCCAGTGTTCTTTGCATTATTCCGCGTCCTATCGGCATCGATCGATCTTAGGCACGCGCCCTTTTATGCGTGGATTACTGATCTTTCAGTGAAAGACCCATACCTCATCACGCCAATTATTTTAACTGGCTTTATGTTTATCCAGCAGAAATTAACACCGATGACAGGGATGGACCCCACTCAAGAAAAAGTCATGATGTTTATGCCAATCATATTTGGCGTCATGATGATTACGCTGCCATCTGGACTCGTCCTTTACATGCTAACCAACACCCTCATGTCAATCGGCCAGCAGCAGTATCTAAATAGGAAGTTCGCGAATATTTAATTTTCGCTCACAGATAGAATCCGAACGTAAACAAACAGGAGTCACAAAATGAACACAACCAGAAACACCAAACCAATCCGTATCGAAGCAAAGTCTGTTGAACAAGCGATCACACTCGCCTGCGTCAAGCTCAATGTTTCCAAAGAAGGCCTTGAATACAAAGTTATCAAGGAACCAAAAGCTGGCCTTGTCAGCTTTTTCATGGGAGCAAAGGCAGAAATCGAAGCCTGGCCTAAGACCAGCTCTGGACGCAGCGCTCGCCACGAAAGAGGCGATCGCAAAGGCGCAGAGCAAGGCGGTCGCGAAGGCGGTCGCAATCATGGACGCGGCGGACGTGATGATCGTCGCCAGCACACAAAAGAAAATGGTAGAGACCGCCACGAGCGCCCACGCCGCGAAGAAAGAACACCGCGTGAAGAGCGCGTACCAGCAGAGCCACTGTCTCCAGAAGTTCAGGCGCAGCTAGAAAAAGACATCTGTCAGTTCTGCAAAGAGCTCTGTGAAAAAATCGTTGGCGAATCAGTTTCAGTGTCAACACTGATGACTGAAGGAAAACTGAAACTTGAAGTTGATAACGCCGCTATTGCAGAAATCATCCAAACCAATACCAAGTTCGTTGAAAGCCTTGAACACATTCTCCGCAAAAAACCTCGCCACCTAAAACAAGAACTTCCATTCCGCATCTTTATTGACGCCCAAGGAAGTCGCAAAGGCCGAGAAGAAGAACTCATCCGCATTGCCAAGGAAAAAGCAGATGAAGTGGCATCAACCGGACAAAAATGCGTCCTCGACTATAAGAGTGCTGCTGACCGTAAGATCATCCACATGGCACTTGAAAATGACACGCGTGTCTACACCAAGTCCATCGGCAATGGCCCTAGCCGCAAGCTAATGATTCTTGTGTCCCGCGGCCGAAAAAATGATCAAAATTCAGAACCAAATTCGGAAGCCAATCCCTCATAAGCTTTTGGCTTGATCACCTATGCTTCGTCCTGATGACGGATTTCCAATTGTAGCGTTGGCCAGCGGCTCCGGACCCGGAGCCGTTGGCGTTATTCGCCTTTCAGGCGTCAACTGCTGGGATGTCATTGGCCCATCCCTTGGTGGAATTTCTGCCATCAAAGAGCGCACAACATCCCTCCGAACTTTTAACGACCCAAAAACTGGCGAAGCCGTCGATGATTTGGTGGTCGTATTCTTCAAAGGTCCTCATTCATTTACTGGCCAGGATACCGTAGAACTTTACTGTCACGGTGGTGCTTACATTATTCAGCGGATCCTTGGGATTTTGTATAACCAAGGGGCTAGACCAGCTCAAGCAGGGGAATTCACAAAGCGGGCCCTACTAAATGGCAAGCTTGATCTAACTGCTGCCGAAGGTATTCGCGATTTAGTGGAAGCTCAATCTCGCCAACAATGGCTTGCCGGCAGACAGCTTTATACGGGCCGTCTCAAAGACGGCATCGACTCCCTACGCCAGGAAGTCATTGGATCGATGGCTTATCTCGAAGCAATGATTGATTTCCCAGACGAAGGGGATACGGCACATGTTGCGTTGGATGATGTGCGCCGGCGCCTCAATAAAGTTAGCGGCACCCTTAAAAGCCTCATTTCCACTTTTCAAAGCGGTCACGTTGCAAGCCGCGGCCTCATGGTCGCCCTCGTTGGCGCCCCAAATGCAGGTAAGTCTACGTTACTCAATACCCTTCTTGGCAAACAACGAGCCATCGTGAGCGCTGTTGCCGGGACGACTAGAGATTATATTGAAGAACCTTGCCTCATTGACGGCAGACTTATTAGACTTGTCGACACAGCTGGGATCAGAGACACAAGCGATAGCATTGAGCAAGAAGGCGTCGCACTTTCTCGAAAGATTTTGGAGGAGGCTGATGTTGTCATCTCTCTTTGCGCAGCTGATTCAACCGAGATCGACCGCGCGTCTATTACAGCTGATCTGAGTGCCTCAAGAAAATCTTTCATTGCAGTAGTAACCAAGGCAGACCTTACCATCCCTGCTTGGGCGAGATCTGAGCTTGCCATAAGTTGTAAAAGCGGAGCAGGTATTGACCAGCTAAAAAACAAGCTCATGGGTATTGTCGATACCCATTTACAGGGCCTCGAAGAACGTCCATTTTTGACATCTCTAAGACAACAGCAGGCTCTGCTTAAAGCTAGCGACTCGCTCGATAAGTTTTTTCAGCAGGATAAAGATCATGCCGGTCACGAGATGCTAGCTTTTGAGTTGCAGGAATCTGCACGCGCCATGTCGTCAGTCATCGGAGATATTTCAAATGAAGACATCCTCGATAAGGTTTTTAGTGAGTTTTGTATAGGCAAGTAAGTCAGGCGATCATTTATAATCATCAATCTCATTACGGATTCGGCGCATGTAGTTCGCCATCATGTGATCATCGATAAATTTCGGCCACTGAGCTCCATAGCCACCTGTGACTTTCATCCGACCTGGCATGATCGCGCCTTTGGGAAGGTTTTTAGTCTGTTCGAGAAAATCTCGATATGCGGCCTCGTCGGCAGTTAGCTCACTCGGTATAGAAGCTCCCATAACGTCAGGATTTGATGAACCGTTGCTGCCACCGGCAAGAAACCGATCTGGTCTAAAATCAACTTGCCCTTTACGAAGCCAAACAAGAGAACCAAAGTGGGTCATCCAAAAAGGTACGCGCGCCACGAGATCTGTTTCATTGACGACGCGGTAGTATTTATTGACGAAGGTATTTCTAAGTTTTTTTGCCAAGGCGCCGTCGGCAAAAAGTGGCTGTCCAAAAGTAACAATACGGTGCATCTCTGGACCATCGCCAATCCAGCGTTCAAATTTTGACTTTAAGGCAAAAATGCCAGCTAATGCGCCACCTAGACTATGACCGGTAACCCAAAAAGTTTTCCTAGAGACACTGCCACGATTGAGGGCTCTTAAGATCTGACGATGAAGGCCCGTTTCAGCATCATAAAACCCCTCATGAACTTTGCCACCTTCCACACCTTTACGGGGTGCGTCCAAATTCACAAGCCAGTCACTTAAGCTTTTCATGTCAGTACCGCGGAAAGCTAGCACAGCGCAGTGATCATTAGTCATCAGGTACGCATACATAGATCCATAACCAAAGTGTTCGATCGTAGGATAGCCCCAAGCATTTGCCTGCTGACGAACGCCATCGGGCTCTAAGTAGGCTGCATCACTTGCAGCCGCAAGTGAGCTAATAATTTTCCAAGATAGTAGATCAATAGAGGAAGCTCCAGATGATCCGTAGGAGGGTTGCGTCTGGTCTCCAAAAAGACAAGCCTCCTCGCCTTGAATTCCTGCATCCGTTAGCTTCGCCTCTTGCTTTCTTGATTTACAATGAGAAAAGGACGTCAGTAGCATTAAAAGACAAATAGCAGACCTGACGGGAAGCATCTGAAATCTCCATAAAATAAACCTAAACTTAGAGTTTAAACTTCAACGGGTGGCGCTGTGATACACGTGCAGTCGCCAGTGACGATTTAGAGCCGACTGAATCATGCCAATATAAATTGGGGGAAACACAGCAGCCACTGTGGCAAGCCAAGGATTAACTGTTCTGTAGCCATTTTGCTCTTCCATCTGCCTTACCATTCGGGCCACAAAGTAGGCCAAAATCAAATGCACTCCCGGAATCATACACATCCACATGGGCAAAATGAAATTCATGCGGCTTGCACCATTTAGATGCCAGCTCACCTCTTCACCTGTCTTAGACAGCCACGCCCACCAGTATGTACCTAGTGACAGTGGGAAATAGATCATAGCGCGCACTCCCGGAGATCCCGGACGCCCCAGGCGAAGCCTGCTAGCGACCTGCAGATATTGCTGGTCAAACGATACCGCAGGGTTCGCCGTATTAATATTGGACTGGCTTCTTGCGGACTGCTCAGCTTGCTTATCTAAAAGTTTGCGACTTCGTCGTTCATCTTCCTGGAGGCGTTTTCGTTCTTTAGCAGAAAGTTTTCGAGTAGTAGCCACTGATTCAGATGTGACGCGTTCTTCGGGAAACTTAACACGCTCGCCCACACCAGACGTTGTGCTGGAAAGTTCTTTTTGAGCGTTGGTAATTGTACCGATAATGTTGTTGGCGTTTAGGTTGTTGGAATTGATAGTTATATCGTGAGTTAGGTGATTCTTAGCCTCATTATTAATCGGACCAATTTTCTTGGCTACAACACCAATCTTTGCTTCATCATTAGACGTATTTGCCGACTGGCCCAAGAAGTCTGAATAGCGTCCAGCCATTGCATGAATAGCCGCAAAATCCTGTAAAGGATACCACTGGGTAAATCCCTTGCGACTCACCATCCTCGCCTGACCTGACGCGGTCTTTTCTGTGCGAGAGAAAGCATCGGAAGCATCAAGCGGTCCAACCACATTGCCATCTTCAAATACATACCATCCACCAACCCAGGAACTGTTTTTATCCTGAGTTACCGAGCTATTTGACCGTCCTGACGAATGCTCGTTTGCCATACATCGCCTCCTTGGCAATGGTTTCACATGAAATGCTTGTGCTTTTAACTATAGTTTAGCCGATTCGTTACCTGAGACACAACAAAAACCCCGAAACCATTGCTGTATGGTGTCCCAATTTTCCAATTCTTCGGCTAAGATCAAGCAATCCTTTGGGGATAGCCCACGAGGATTAATCTTTGGGAGGCACATTCATTGTGGAATCCGTAATATCAACTCGTGCTAAATACTGGGCTAGCAGCGCAGTTTTTGACGAACAGACACGCCAAGAAATTTCGCACCTATTAAGCTCTCAAAATGAACCAGAGCTTTCGGAACGTTTTTACCGAGACTTGGAATTCGGAACAGGTGGGCTGCGCGGCATCATGGGTGCAGGTACCAATCGGATGAATATCTATAATGTACGCAAGGCAACAACGGCCTTGGCATTATACCTGAGGGAGGTCCACGGTGGTGATACAGCCCTAAAAGTTGGTATTAGCTATGACTCGAGGAACTCCTCAAAAGAGTTTGCCGTTGCTGCCGGTGAAGTCCTTGCGGCTCACGGCATTAAAGCTCTGGTCACAAAAGAGCTTCGTCCCACTCCCATGCTCTCATTCATGGTACGGCACTACCGCTGCGCTGCCGGAATTTGCGTCACCGCAAGCCACAACCCCCCGGAATATAATGGCTACAAAGTTTATTGGGACACAGGCGCTCAGATCATTGGCCCTCACGATAAAGCCATTATTGCAAAATATGGTGAACTCAGTCGGTATGAAGACATCAAATTTCTACCTGCAGAAAAGGCTAGAGCCTCTGGTCTCTTTGAAGACATCGGCAGTGAGCTTGACGAAGCCTACTTTAAGAAAGTCTCGGCTCTGAGTCTTCGTAAAGAAGGCCGCTTAGGATTTAAGATCGTCTATACACCTCTTCACGGAAGTGGCCTATATCCAGTCACAGAAATGCTTAAGCGCATTGGCTTTGAAAACGTTTTAGTTGTGCCTGAGCAGAAGTTTCCAGACGGTCGTTTCCCTACAGTTAAGTACCCAAACCCCGAAGATCCCGAAGCCTTGCAAATGGCTCTTGATCTAGCACGCAAAGAAAAAGCAGACCTCGTTATCGGGACAGATCCTGATACAGACCGCATCGGTCTTATTATGCGCGAAGGGGACGGTTTCACTTTTTTTAATGGCAACCAAATTGGTTGTCTCTTAGTAGATTTCTTTCTCTCTGCAACTCGTGACGCTGGTCTCATGCCCAAAGACCCCCTCGTCATTAAGACTGTCGTGACAACTGACCTACAGTCAGAAATTGCCAATGAATACGGAGCGACATGTGAGGAGACATTAACCGGTTTTAAGTGGATCTGCGGTTTGATTGAAGACTACGAATCAGGCAAGCTCAAACCTTACCGCAAGTATGTGTGCGGAGGAGAAGAAAGCTACGGCTTTCTTGCTGACTCGTTTGTACGGGATAAGGATGCTGTAAGTGCTGCCTGTATTGCCTCTGAGATGGTGGCCTACTACAAAAGCCGTGGCTTAAGCTGCTCTCAAGTGCTTGACCGCATTTTTCAAAAGCATGGGCTTTATCAAGAGTCCCTTTTTACCATCACCATGCCAGGTCAAGATGGTGCCTCTGCAATGAAACGTATGATGTCTAAGATGCGAAGCGAACCGCCGCAGGAAATCGATGGAATTGCTGTAGAAAAACTTCGAGATTTTGAAACATCTCAAATTTTAACCTCCACCAATGGACGCTTTAACCCTTCGGGAAAATTGACTCTTCCGAAGAGTGACGTGTTACAATTTATTTTAGTAGACGGAACAAAAGTAAGCATACGCCCATCCGGAACTGAGCCTAAGATCAAGTTTTATATCTCGGTCAAAGATCAGTCGGCAAAAGGGGCTTCGATGCACGAACTGCAGTCGATGAAAAAAGCTGCACTGGAACGTCTCAAGCGGATTGAAAAGACGTTTGTAGCCATGGCACAAGGATAGGCCCCTACGCACGTCGAACCTAGTCCGCTTTGTCTGACTCTAAAGGCAATGCGTGAGAGGTCACCAACGTGAAGTACAAGTCTTTGGCCAAGTTTTCCATTGCCTTAGTCGCAACGCTGAGCTGCGCTAGTACGACCGCTTACTCAGCCGTCGGCGGTTACCGCAAAGCAACGGAAGGCGACGACGTTGTAAAAAATAAACTTTATCCCAAAAAAGGCCGCGTTGAATTAAACGGTCCAAACTTCGGCATGATTTTAAACCAAAGCTACATTGATACCTACTTGGTAAGCGCTGGTATTAACTATTTCTGGAGTGAAACATGGGGATTTGGACTAGACCTCACACTTCCATTCAACAAAGACCGTCAAGAGCGTTATTGTATTGAACATTTCTACAATGACCCCGACTACGAAATTGCAGCCGAATGCGGTGAGCCTGAAAACATAGAAGACGTCGGGGGTAACGGCTTAAAAGGCAACTACGGCCCGGCTTACGTCAACATCCGAGAATACAATATGCTCATCACAGGCAACGCTGTCTGGAATCCAATTTATGGAAAAGAAATCTTTTTTATGTCGGCCGTGATGAACTTTGACGTCTATGTCAACATGGGTGCCGGGCTTGCTATGTCAACTTTTTATCAGCTGGATTCTAATCTTGCCAATGGCAAACCTAGCCGCGGCTCCTTTCCAGCCCCTGGACAATCCGGAGAAAGACCTGGAGCTGAACCAAATGAAACTGAACTCTATGGCACGGCTGGGAGACCTGCCGCTCTCAAGCAAACAAATGTTTTTCTTGATGCTGGAATTGGCCAAAAAATTCACTTTGCTAAAAAGTTTCACGTCAAAGCTGAGCTTCGTGATCACCTTGTCCTAGGAACACCCGGCGGATTTGATATGTTTTTTACCCTGACGGGTGGGGTTGGCATGCGATTTTAGGATCGCTACATGATTTACGGAGAAAAAAACCCGCGCCGAGACCGTACTACTTGTAGGTTGAGGCGCGGGATTTTTAATTCGACACAAAGATCACCAAGTTAATGAAGACGGCTCAAAAGGGGATGTCGTCAAGACCAGAGGTTTCTGGCCCCCCAAATCCCGTGCTCGCTGTCATCGGCGCTCCAATATCAAACTCTGGGATGGATGGAGTCGAACCATAGCCTTGGTTGGCGTCACTTTGGTTTTGACGAGCTCCGTAGTTTTGATTTTGCGCTGATTCTCCGCGTCCTTGTCCTTGACCTGGAGAGCTCAGGAATTGAACATTCTGAGCCACGATTTCTGTTTGATAACGCTTCTGACCTGTCTGTTTATCATCCCATGAACGAGTCTGAAGACGGCCTTCTACGTAGACCGTGCGGCCTTTTGCAAGAAACTTAGCACAGTTTTCCGCAAGCTTGTTCCACACTACGACGCGGTGCCACTCTGTGATTTCCTGACGTTGACCATCCGCACCATTACGATAGTCAGTTGTTGCAATGCTGAAAGTTGCAACAGGAGCTTGATTTGCTGTGTAGCGGAGTTCCGGGTCCTGGCCCAGATTGCCGATGATCATTACCCGATTGAGTGAGCCTGCCATGTCCAGTTTCCTTTGAAAAATCTGATTTCTTGTGAGGCATAACGCCAAAAATAAACTGTATCGATCTCTTCCTAACACTCATAACCCAGTCACTCCAAGGGGTACAACAAAAACCTTAAAAGCTCGGGAAAATATCTCTGCTGGACACTTTAAGTTCAATTAAGTATCTGTAATTAATGAATATTTATTAGTAATATGTATTTTCCCCAAGTTATCAGGCAAACTACTGTTTGATTTAGCTGTTTTTTGTCTAGCAAAAATCACATCCGCACTCTGGAGGACATCCTTTTGCGAATTATTTATACAGCATCTAAAGTTTCATTTGTAGCCCTCATGATCACAACGATCACGGTTAGCTCTGGCTGTAAGAAAAAAGAATACTTTCCTCCCATCGGAGACAAAGTTGTAAGCCCGATCGACGTCGCTGCTGACATTTCTGGAAGCTATTTTTATGCGTTAAATAGCGATTATCCTCGCGACTACAACGAGGGATCATTACTTGTACTCAATACCGATGGCCAAAAAATTGGTGTTACTCCCGTGCCCCGCCTTGGAAGAAGCCTTACTGTCGCCGGAAGCACCTTGATTATAACTTTTTCTGAGTCTGGTGATTCTGGCCCAAAAGTCATGCTGTTTGATATTTCAAATCCTGCAGCTCCTGCATTAGCTAAGACATTTGATCTCAGCGCCGACTGCAACCCCCTCAATGCGGTGGCTAGAGACCAATATGGATACTGGGCTGTCTCATGCTCCAATGGCCAGATTCATGCGGGAGTGCTTGATACAATCCTCGCTCAATCCACACTGACGCACGTTAGAAGCTATGCGTGGGCACGACGTGCTCTGCATATTGACACGAGCCGTAACCTTCTTTTTTCTTTTCCCACACAGCTTGGAGAACAAACATCTGCCGACCTGGAGACTGAAGATAGCAAAACCTACACCGATCCAGATGGCGTTGAAACAGCGACTCCATAAAGCAGATGTTTTACAGAGAAAGTTAAAAGTTTCATCATCCCAACCACTTACTGAAGATGGGAATGTTGGAATAGAAACTTCGAATAAATTTGGTCTTGCTGCACC
>CAMDGW010000045.1 GCA_945897695.1 Pseudobacteriovorax antillogorgiicola
GTCCATGTGGTCGGCATCAATATTTGTGAGAACCGAGATAAAAGAGCGGTATCGCAAAAAAGAACCATCGGATTCGTCCGCCTCAATCACAAGCCACGGGCTACTGCCTCTCTTAAACGAGTCAACACCTGACGAAAATGGTGCTCCGATAATCCAAGACGGACTAACCCCAAGTGTTTCAAGGATGTGACTTGTCATGGCGGCAGTGGTCGACTTCCCATGAGTTCCAGCGATGACAATTGAATTGAAGTGGGTGACTATTAAGGCCAGCAATTCACTGCGGTGCATTATTCGCAAGGAGTGCTCCTTGGCGGTTGTCATCACAGGGTGATTTTTCGATATTGCTGTTGAGTAAATAATTGTCTTAGCGCGAGAAATAAGCTTTCGCTCTAAATCAGAGCCTTCGGATGCCAGTTCAAAGTTGGTTGTAAGTTCGGCTGTCGTTTTGTCGCTACCGGATACCTGACACCCGAACGTGGTTGCAAACTCAGCTAGTGGGCGCATCCCGCTGCCGCCAGCGCCAACGAAGTGTATGGGGGCAAGGGATTTTAAGGTGTCTTCAAGCTTCGCGCTGTTTTGCATCGTTTTCATCTATCGTTAATCGCCAAAGTAGAGCGGTGGCCACCATGCTCATCAACAAGCTACTGGCTCCGCTACTGATAAACGGCAGAGGAATTCCTTTCGTTGGGAGCATCCCCATGGCCACACTCATATTGATTGCGCCTTGAAACCCGATCATCGAAGTCAGACCAAAAGCAAGGTACATCTGAAATGGCTTTGTCTGCAAGAAGGCGATTCGGAACCCCAGGAAACAATAATAAGCAAAGCTCAGACAAATAAACGTTACACCTAGAAAACCCAGCTCCTCAGCAAGAACGGCGAGGATAAAATCTGTATGAGCCTCGGGAAGAAAAAACAGTTTCTGACGACTTTCTCCAAGCCCAGAACCAAATAGCCCGCCGTTCTGGAATGCTAGATAA
The DNA here is from genome assembly GCA_945897695.1 of Pseudobacteriovorax antillogorgiicola. GTDB lineage: Bacteria > Bdellovibrionota_B > Oligoflexia > Oligoflexales > RGVZ01 > CAMDKS01. Next base: position 981 of record CAMDGW010000045.1, read on the forward strand.
GACTGTATGATCTGAAATCCGCCGCGCTTAATCTCTGCCCAAGGATCCAGAAAACTAGTGAGACGGGCCAGGCGATAAGGTGCGACAGCGATTGCGGCGGCGATGCTGCCAATAGCAGCTATAATGGCCCCAATGATCAGTCGGAAATCAAGGCCTGCAACAAACAGCATTCCCACCATCACAAGCCCCATCAGAACCGTCGACCCGAAGTCTGGTTGCTTCATCATGAAAACAGCGAAGCACGCAAAGATGGTCATATTTGGGATAACACCAAATTTTACCGAGCTAATGTCAAACCCTTTGCGCGAAAGGTTTTTTGCAAGAAAAAATACTAGAGCAAGTTTGGCGCACTCCGATGTTTGGAATCGAAATCCTCCGATAGAAATCCAACGCGCGGCTCCGCCCCCGGTTTTGTAAATCCCGGGAACAAAAATCAAGGCAAGTAGCGCCATGGATACTACTAGTAGCGGGAGCGTCATTCGTTCAATAAGCCGCATGGGAACTTTGGCAACAGCAATTAGCGATATGAACCCAGCAAGAGCGACGGCGCCCTGTTTTCTGATAAAGAAAAACGCATCATTAAATTGCTGTTCGCCTTTGAGAGCGCTCGCCGCATAGACCATGATAAGCCCCGTCATAACGAGCAGCAGAGTGGTGGCAACAAGGAGCTGGCCCGCGTTGTGAAGCTTGTGCGCCTCACTTGTTTGTGCACTTGGGTTTGTAGTTCGCAACATTGCCGCCTCCTTGCTGAAGTGAAGACGCCCAGAAATCATACATCGAAGGAGTCTTTCACCATTTGAGAGAACACAGCGCCACGATGTTCGAAGTTTTTGAATTCGTCAAAGCTTGCGCATCCCGGACTAAATATTATGTCACATTTATTGTCGCTCGCCAGACTGAGTGCGCGCAAGACGGCGGGTGCCATTTTTTCAAATCTCTCGACAGATAGCCCGGGCTCTGCCTGGCTTGCGATCTCTTTTCCTGAGGCCCCAAATGTTATCAGAAGGGAGATCTTTTCCTTTGCGGCCACTAAATCTTTGTAGGACTCCCCCTTGCCCTGACCTCCCATGAGAAGAATGGCGGGGCGCGAGGCCACGCTGAGGGCTGCTAAAGTGCTCTCAAGATTTGTAGACTTGCTGTCGTTAACAATAATGCGCTTGCCGTCGTCAAAAACGCACTCACAACGATAGGGTAGCCCCTTATACCTACGAATAAGTGGTGCCAGCTCTGCAGCATTTATGTGGGAAACATGAGACGCCATCATGATGGCAGTAAAAGCGTTTAGCTGATTATGGCTGCCCCTAATTCCTAGCTGCTCAAAATCTAAAGTCCAGGTCCCTAAATTTAATTGCCCGGCAGAAATTTCTGCCACCTCACCATGGCCCTGCCAAAGAGTCCGTTCATTTGACCTGCAAATGATAATGGTTCTGCATTTTGGCCATGGTAAGCCCATTTTGGTTGCAAAAATGGCGACTTCTTCCGACAGCAGGAAGATAGAGTCTGGCATGAGCCAATCACTAATTTTCCACTTTGCCTCGAAATATTTTTCCATCGTTTTATGACGTGCCAGATGGTCATAAGAAAAACTTGTGATGGCAGCCGCCTGCGCGGGCCAGATTAGCGAGCCTTCCAGTTGATAGCTTGAAAGCTCTAAGATGGCGCAGTGGCTATCTGGTTTTTGCCAAAGAGGTATGGATGAAGGTGGAATTCCAATATTTCCACAGGCATCTGCCGGGATTGCTGCACTACGTAATAAAAACTCAGTCATCGCGACGGTGGTTGACTTTCCATTAGTGCCTGTCACTCCAATGATCGAGCCCCTATACCGATCCAGGCCTAAATCTATTTCAGTGATGACTTCCTTGCCAAAAGACTTTGCTTTTTGGATGACCGCATGGTCCCTTGGGATCCCAGGGCTAACGACCAGTTGGTCAATAGTATCCCAGGCAAGAGAAGCTGGTGACACTGTTGTAACTTTTTTTTCTAGGTCGCTAGGAAGTTGAAAAGGCGTGTCGCCTGAAATCTGCACCTTTTCGTCGCTTTCTGCGAGAAGTTTTGCCGCAGCAAATCCACTAACCCCAGCCCCAAATACGAGCCAGCTCCTTGGTTTGCCCAGGGCTGTCATAGCTTCCTTTTGGTCGCTAAACGGGAGCGTCTTATGGCCGATGATCTGGTAGGACTCGTGACCTTTACCCGCGACAAGAATCGGCTCTTGACCGTGAGCTGCATGGATGGCTCTAGTAATGGCGGCGTGGCGATCGGCATCCACCTGAACGCAGGATGTGTCGCTTATGCCTGCCAGAATCTCACTAATGATGGTTGTTGGGTTTTCAGATCTGGGATTATCGCTAGTCAGAAAGACGCGTTTAGCAATCCTGGCTGCAATTTCCCCCATTATTGGCCTTTTCTTCTTGTCCCGGTCGCCACCACATCCAAAAACGACAGATACCTCTTTGGTGGTCTTGGAAAGATTGGTGAGGGCTTTTTCCAAGGCGTCTGGGGTGTGGGCATAGTCAACGTAGACGGGCGGCCTCCATGGCTTTGAGGTTGCGCGCACAAGCTCAAGGCGACCGGGAACGGGCCGCATTGATATGGTTGAGATATTCTGGCTGATGTTTGAAAGTTCTTTTTTGGTGACGTCGCTCGCTAGAATCATGGCAGCAGAAAAGTTTTCGCAAAAAACATCTCCGACCATTGGAAGAGTTGCGGGGGCCGCGCCAGAGCTACGTGATTTGATGGACACCCGCGAAAAACCAAGTTTGAAATAAGACTCTGAGCTAATTTCAAAATCAGCTTCGCTAGGTGTGGCGGCGTAGGTTTTATATCCTTGACGCAAACAAGAGAGAGCTTTTAGAGCGCTTGGCCAGTCAAGAATGCTCTTATGTATTAATGCAAAACCATCCGGTTTCAGATGTCTTAAAAAAAGCGAGAGCTTGGCCTCCAGATATGTCTCCATGGAGTCGTGAAAATCAAGGTGGTCTTGGCTAAAACTGGTAAACGCACAGGCATCGAACGCAATAGGCCAAACCTTTCCTTGAACCAGACTATGGCTAGAGACTTCCATCACAACATGGGTGATACCCTTTGTCACAAAGCTCGAAAGCATCGTGTACAACACATCAGGATCGGGTGTGGTGTGGTTACTTTCAAGGTGCTCCTCACCAACATAGAACCCGAGGGTCCCTATGCTTGCACAATTCAGTCCAAGGGCTTCAAGACTTTCTTTTAAAAGCCACGTGGTACTGGTTTTGCCATTTGTTCCGGTGATCCCAATGACCGTAAGCCTTCTGCTGGGGTGCCCAGCAAAAAACGACGCAAGCTGCGCCCACGCAGCTCTTGTGGAGGTAACTCTTATAACCCCGATACTGTCAGGTATTTTTAATTGGTCAGTTCGCTCAATGATCACAAGGGAAACCTGGCTAGCCACCTTTTCAAGGAGCGCATGCCCATCGTGACTGCTCCCTTGGATTGCGCAAAAAATATCGTTAGTCCCAAGCTTTCGGGAGTCTGCCAAAATCCCCCGAAAGGAAAAACCGTTTGGACTCCTGGATAGAGCCTCCGGCCCAAGTCCTGCAAGTTCAAGCTCCCTGAAAATTTCGTCAAAGTCTGCGTGAATGCTTATCATGAGCTCCATCCGAAGTTCCGGGCCGCATCGTGGATATTTTCGCCGGGGAGCCAGTGGACTCGGCCCTGGTTGGCTTTTTGTCCGGCGCCACATTCAGATATCTCAAGCTCCTTTCGGCGATGTCAGAGAAGACGGGAGCAGCCCAAAGCCCCCCATAAGCTGGTTTTAACCCTGGCTCGTCAATCACAACAAAGATTGCCAAATACGGGTCAGCCACTGGTGTAAAACCAGCAAAGCTTGCAATCCTCTTATCTGCGGAATACGCCTTCAGCAGCGGATCTACCTTTTCGGCGGTTCCTGTTTTTCCGCCTGTTGTGTAGTCGGTGGTGGCAGCTTTAGAGGCTGTGCCATGCTTGTCCGTAACCACGCGAGCCAAGATATCTCTCATGGTCTTTGCGTTGTCGATAGACAATACGTGTGCGCTGGCTTCTGGTGCCGCAGCGTACACAATTTCTCCGCTTGGGCTAATGATGCGGTCGATTAAAATTGGTCGCATGAGGTTGCCACCATTTGCCAGCACTCCATACGCCATGGCGATTTCAATGCCAGTTACGGTCATGCCCTGACCAAATGCGACATTGGCAAAACGAATGGGTTTCCACGTGGCGGGTTTGGAAATATGACCTCGTAACGAAGGGGGAAACATTTCTGGGACCGAAATTCCGCCGGAAAATCCGAAGCTTTGTAAAGCATCATAAAGTCCCTGTTTCCCAATTCGTTCTGCAATTTTAAAGACACAGATATTGCTTGAGCGAACTAACGTATCAGCAGTCGTGAGAGTTTGCGCAGGATGGTCGTCGCGAAACACAACGCCGCCGGCCCGATAAACACCGTTTTCACAGTTGTGCAGCTCATTAACCCCAGTTTTTCTTCGTTCAAGAGCGGCCGCGACAACAAACGGCTTAATAATTGATCCCGGCTCAAAAAGGTCTAGCAAAGCATAATTTCTGGTGTGGTCGGTCTTAGCTTGGCCAATATGGTTCGGATCAAAGGTTGGGTAGTTGGCGAGTGCTAAGATCTTTCCGGTGTGAGGGTCTGTAACAATTGCAAACCCACTTTTTGCTCGCGCCGCACTGACGCCAGACGCCAATGCTTCCTCTGCAATTTCCTGAATGGCGTGATCGAGTGTGAGCTGAATTGTGTGCCCAGGGAGGTCCGGAGCCGCCATGTCGCTAGAGTAAAGTATGGTCCGGCCACGGGCATCCTTTGACGGACTTACGGCCGAGGCTTTTCCTGCTAAAATATCCTGAAATTGCCTTTCGATTCCGAGAAGTCCCTGGTTTTCGCTACCAACGGCACCGAGAAGGTGAGAGGCCATTGTCTGGAGCGGGTAAAGTCTCGTGGCCTCGTTCACGAGGTAAAGACCCTTTAACTCGAGAGCTTCGACTTTTTGGGCTGCGGCCGGGTCCATTTTTCGTTTGAGCCACGCAAAATAGGCTTCCTTTGACGAAACCTCACGAATTTTTTCCCGAGGAATGTCTAGAAGGCTACTAAGTTGTCGAATTTGTTGTGGGCTTGGTTTGAAAACGCGCGGGTTGATGGCAACCGACGGCTTTTTAACGCTGATCGCAAATGGGTGCCCATTTCTGTCCAAGACGGGTCCGCGGTAGGGCGCTAGCTCAAGATGTTGCTCATATTGGCGTATAGCGATTCGACGCAGGGCATCTGCCGAAGGTGGGAACAACTGAATCACAGCAGCGCGAAAGATTAATACACCGAAAACGAGAAGTAATATCAGGGCGAGAAATGATGCTCGTGAAATATCAAAGCCACCCGGACAATTATGCGGCCTTAAGGCGCTTAAGGCGAATGTTCGGAGAGCTGCGATTTTTCGACGAGCCCATGTTTTTTTCACTGACGAACCACCCCAGATTTTGTGTCAGATGCCGAGCTTAGTTGTCCCGTAGTGCGCGCCAGTTCTTCCAGTTTTTTCTTTGTAGTTAGGCGAGCAAGCTCCCCGCGCAGCTCACTTCGCTCTTCCAGAAGTTTTCCTTCCCGGTTTTTTAGCTGACCTAGATCGTAGGCAACCCCCGTTGTAACACTGCGAAAGTGTACCCGCGCGAACGCGGCCATCGACAGAACGACCGTCCAAAGAATTGCTAAGCGAATAGTTAAGGTTCGCATAGACCCCCCAGAAAAAAGTGTCATTTAATGTAATTTTTTATTCTCTCAAGAATATTATAAGCAATTATTACTGCAAACGGATAGCCCTTAACTTAGCGCTTCGTGCACGAGGGTTGTTTTTAATTTCTTCATCAGAAGGGACCATGGGAAATGGTTTTATGATTTGGCCGCGTGATTGAGTCATTTCATCAATCTTGTCTTGTGTCAGCGGTAGGTCCCGAGGAAGAGACTCTCTTTTTGTCTTTCCGGTCAACGCATGCATGGCCTCTTTCACAAGGCGGTCTTCAAGGGAGTGAAAGCTAATGATGGCAAGCACCCCCCCTGGGGCAATAACCTGCGGTGCATCCCTAAGAAGCTGTTCTAACTGAGATAGCTCGTCATTTACATAAATTCTAAGTGCCTGGAACGTTCGAGTTGCTGGGTGTTTTCGACTAGCCTCCTTCCAAAAGACTTTGCTCGCAATCAGGTCAGCAAGCTCCTTGGTCGTTTGCAGGGGTTTTTTCTGTCTCATCTCACAAATCAGGCGTGCAATAAATCTAGACTTTGGCTCTTCTCCAAATTTCCAAATAACGTGAGCAATTTCTTTTTCTTCGGCCGTGGCAAGAAACTGAGAAGCGCTCTGTCCGCTTGATTGATCCATTCTCATGTCAAGCGGACCATCGTGCATGAAGGAAAAGCCTCGGGAGGCTTCGTCGAGGTGGTGACTCGAAACGCCAATGTCGGCAAGGATACCGGTAATCTTACCTAAAAGTCCAAGGGCCTGAACTTGCTCAGAGACCTCACCAAAAGGCGCATGAACCAGTGTTAATTGACCTGATGCAATGGCTTTAGCAAATTTATTTTGAGCGTGCTCGATGGCAATCATGTCTCTATCAAAAGAAACCACCCGACCGGTAGGTGCAACTCGCTCAAGCATGAGGGCAGTGTGGCCGCCGCCACCCAAAGTGCAATCAACTAGTATGTCGCCAGGCTTTGGACCCAGAACATCGACAGATTCCTGGAATAATACGGAAACGTGTTGATAGCGGTTAGATTCGAAATAATTTGCCAATGGAGACGTCCGCGATCTGAAATGGTTTGCTTGAAATCAAAACATCGCACTCGATGAAGCAATTGCGAAGAGATTAAATCATAACGCAGATAAATTTTTTTTCAGATCATTTTCGGGGCTTGCTCGGAAAAAAATGCCCCCTTTCGAGTCTCTTAGTCTGATCAACCATCCGTTCACCATCTCATAGAAGCCCTGAAGCACAATGGCTTTGGCTTGACCAGGTGTGAACAGTCCCCGAGGCAACATGTTGTGGTGTTGAAAAGCGTGAAGGGCTTGCCCATTGCTGGTAATTGGCTGTTATCTCAAAATTAAAGCAGGAAAAAATTTTGCCGAAAGCTGGTTCGTGGTTTTTTTGTTTTAAAACTTTTTATGGAGGTAGACGATGAGGTTTAATTGGAGACGTCACTTAGTACTGACGGCCTTCGCCACCGCCTCGCTGCTGTCTTTTGCTGGATGTTCAAGCCAGCAAGAACAGCAAGGCATGGGTGAAGAAGTCGCAGCTGAGGGACAAGAAGATCAAGGCCAGGAGGGTGACCAAACGGCCGAGGCAAAGGGCCAAGAGGGCACTGAAGAGGGCGGCGGTAATGCGCCAGTCGCCGAAGAGAACCAAGGCGGAACCGGTGAAAACGCTGGTGGCGAAGGTACCAACGTTGTAACGAATCCGGCAAACTCTGGTGGCGAAGCGGCACCAAATGGCGACGTCGCAGGCATTATTTCTGAAATGAGTAATGTCCCAGCGGAAGGTCAAGCGACAGCGGAAGCAGCACCAGCGGAAGCAGTACCAGCACCTGCAGCTACAGCTGAACCCGCTCAAGGGACAGGAGCAGTTGCGGAAGCTCCTGCACCAGCGCCAGCAGAAGCGAGCTCGGCAGCTCCAGGTATGCCGGAAATGGGATCTAAAATGGCTTACGTTGTTCAGCCAGGCGATACCCTAGGTAAGATTGCGCAGAAGATTTTTGGCGATCAAAAAAGATGGAGGGATATTGCAGGTCTTTCAGGCCTCGATAACCCAAACCATATCTACCCAGGAGACCTGATTTATTACGCTCTTGATGACGCAAGTAAAAACTTTGCTCAGACCTATGAAAGTAGCCGTCGTGGCAAAGAGACTGTTCGTGAAGGTGACACGCTTGCAGCTATTTCAAAGCGCGTCTACGGCAAGCCGAATCTCTGGAAACACATCTGGCGTCAAAACGATAATATCGATAATCCTGATGTGTTGCAGGCAGGCATGACCGTTTACTTCATGGAAGCAGGATCCTTACAGTCAGCATTTAACTCTTTGAAGTCGATGGAAGTTAACAAAGTTGTTTCGAAAAAGATCAATAAGACCATTAACCTGATGACTCAGGCGTTTTTTACACCAGTACCAGCAGTTTAAAACCAATTACAACGCGTGACATCGCATAAACTGTCGCCAGGGCGGAAACAGACGAATAAAAAATGAGGCACCTTAAGTTACTTAACCAACCGATACTTTAGGGCCGCTCGTCAAAGAACCTGGGAAGATTTTAGATTCAGAAGATTCGAGCAAAGGTGTTTTAGGAGAGCTCAAAGACCAGCACATTGTTTCAACGAGCCGAAGACAAAAGGCGCCACCCGGGCAAAGGCTCGCAGAAAACAAAAGCAGGACTTAGACCTCACCCTCACACCTCGCTCTTAAACCTACAGACCATCTGCATAGACTCGGCCCCCCTGTATAGTCAGGCTCCACTACAGATCAGCCTGCATAGTCACCCTAAGTTTCTAGTATTACTGGTAATGATTGAGCATGTGACTAGTCAATGCTCGGTGTGATCAGTCAAGATGAGACGCCACTTTGATTAGACAAACAGCTAGAATACGACACAACTATTCAAAGCTTTGACTAAAACCAGGACCCCTCAGGGCGCTGGCAACCGATTCCCCAATGCCAACCTGTCCGCCATCGAGAACCACACTCGAGGAGATGGTTGCGTTGTCGCCGATCTTTGATCGGGGACTAACCACAGAGACGCTGTCGACTTTAGCCAAAAAAAGCCCTTGGGGCGTGCGCTCCACAGGTAGGGGCCCAAAAATATCTATCTGCTCGCCGGGGCTAAGTTTGGCCACTTCAAGATTGGCCTCCCACAGTGAGCGGTGGGTTCCAACGTCGGCCCAAAAGCCCCTATGGAATTCGGCATAAATCTTTTTTCCATCCTTTATGGCCGCCTGAAAAGACTCAATGATGTCATGAAATTTAGCAGGGCGAGGCAGATAGTTGATTAACTCTGGACTTGCCAAATAGGCACAGGCGAACCCGCACTCTTTGAGTTGCATGGGGTTTAGGTCCTTAGGGAGGTCTGAGCGCTTGGCGATGGCTTTCACCAGGCCGTCATTTCCAACCCATACTGACCGACCATTTCCCGTGGGCGGGGTGCTTAAGACGGACATTGTCACAAAAGGGCGCAATTGATGGTGCCTTGCCACTAGGCCCTCAAGGTCCAGATTGCTCAGAATATCTCCGTTGTACACAAGCAGAAGGGAGTCGCCCCACCAGCCAATAATTGCAGAAAGTGCACCGCCGGTGCCTAGAACTTCAGGGGTCTCCTCTGAAATAAAAAGGCTACGGACCCCTAGGGAACCATGGGTCCTCGTGACATGGGCCCCCATTTTCTCCGGTAAGTGATGGGCGTTGATAGCGATATCTAAAGCTCCGGCTTTGACGCAGCGGTAAATGGCCGCATCCACCAAAGGGACATTCAAAACAGTTACCAGTGGTTTGGGGACGACATCTGTCAGGGGTTTTAGCCTGGTTCCGTAGCCAGCACATAAAACTAATGCTTTTAAAGGTTTACCATGTTCTGCGTCCAACGTCGGCAATCCTTATTCCTAGGCCTGACCAGATGAGGAGGCTTGGGCCAAGTGTAATTTCCCTGCTGGTGCCCCACCAAAAGACGTTCGATCAGGTAGAGTTTTGGCCAAAATCTGGAGGAGTTTTCCACTTAAAAAGGGCCACCGAACATCCTGTACTCCGGCATCTAAGATTGTCTGAAGGGCTGGGGCCACGTTTTTCAAATAGTCTCCCTTCCTCTTGTCGACAGTCAGGTAGCCGAAGCTTCCGATAGCCTTGAGCTGGCGTTGAAGCAGCATGGGTCGCCACTCGTCACGGGCGCGGTCGCAGGTTGAAGTTCCAGCAAGTTTCTCAATGACCTCAAGACCCTCTTCAAGAAGACTCATTCTTGTCTCCGGCGAAAGTGGGACGTAACTATCAAAAACCAGACTAACCAGGTCATAGGAAGGGGGACCAAGGCGTGCATCCTGAAAGTCGATGATGGCAACGCGGTCGTCGTGAATCATAATATTGCGGCTATGGAAGTCACGGTGAACAAAATACCTGGAAGCTTGTGCAAGGTAACTTGATATTGCCCTAATATCATTGTTAAAATCAGCCTCTTCTTGAGTAGACAGCTTATAGTGGGCAACGGGTACCAAGTATTTGCTTACAAAGAAATTGAGCTCCCACTCAAATCGAGCTTGGTCAAAAGCCCGACTTGTCCAAACATCTCCGCTGGTTGCCTTGATGTCGAGAAAGCGACCGATAGTCTCAAGAGATTGTCTATAAAGGTGTAAGCAGCCATTAAGACTGTTTTTCTTGGCAAGATCTAAAGCAATAGTCTCAAGCATCAAATCGCCGTAGTCATCTATTATAATGGCGGCATGTTCTGATAAAATAGCTACGCACGAGGGGGCTGAAATATTCTTTGATTTCAATAGTTTAGATACGTCAACCCAGTCGTATCGTCCTTTTTTGAGGTTGTCAGCATCGGACCCGGAAAGTTGCATTAGGACAAGACTTTTCCTGAGTTCCGGCGAACGTATGCGGAAATAGCAGCGATCGGAACCGTCTCCAGCGAGCCACTCGATAGTTAAGTGGTCAATTCTTAATGCACTGGCAACAGCCTGGGGTGGTGGCGGGGTCAATCGTCCAAGGTTTTGAGTCATCGGAATCACCTGCAATTAATTAAATCAGACCACAACAAATTGTACGACTGGACCGACCTCGATCGCAAGTCGACCAGTGGGTGCCTCAAATAATTCTCCATCAAGGGTATACGGCTGCCGACCCGAAGTATTGGCAATCATCATGGTTGAGGCGAGGCGTGTCGTCTTCCCCATAAATCGCCCCGGGCGATTTCGAAGGCAAGCAAGAGGAAGTCGCCAGGGGAGGGCGGCGGCGGACATTTCAAGAGAAAACATTTGAAATTTTGAAAGGTTACTGGTGGCTGCCGGAAAAAGTTTAAAGCCAAGAGGCATGCGCTGCACGGAGCTTGCCATGATGGCGAGACTGGTGGTCTCGGCGGAGGCCGGCTGACCGTCAAAGGACAAACGGTATTTTTCCTCATGGACCATCTCCCGATACTTTGACCGTGAAAAAATCCAACTGAGGTAGATTTTAAAGACCAGAAAAAGTGACCCCAAGACCCCACTTTTGTTTTTGTAAAATTCGGCCAAAAATCTTGCAATAAAGCCGTTTCCGAACAGAAAACCATACTGCCCACCAACCGATAGGGTGGCGTAGGCCGAAACATCCATCGGCCTAAGTCCGCTTTGACATTCGAGCATTCTGACAAGGATTTCCTCGGGGGTACCCCGAATACCAAGGTTATCTGCCAGCATATTTATGGTACCACCGCGCAAAATCAGAACCTTGGGCAGGGGGGTTTCAGCGTAAGTCCTGATAAAGGCCGTTAAAGTTCTTGAAATCGTGCCGTCTCCGCCATTGATAGCAAGAATGTCGATATCTTGCTCTTTAAACAAGGCCGCAACTCGCCCAATGTCGTCAAGGGAGTTGGTGATCTCGAGATTGCCAAATTGTCCAACAATATAGCCAAGAAGGCGCCCCCGCGCGGGTCGCTTTTTGTTTAGCTTTGAAAAAGGATTTGTGATGATTCCAATACCGGGCATCTCGCAGAAACTCCAACTTCCTGGTAGAAAGAACATGTAATATAGGGCTGTTCCTTCCAATAACCAAACGAGAATATTAGTTTAGACCGTGACAAACCGCAAAGATCACAGCAAGTCCCTTGTGCTAAAGACTGAGCAGCTTCCGGCTCGGTCTACGCCGCTGCAATCCTATATGAGGGAAATTAACAGGTATCCCCTGCTAACTCCTGAAGAGGAGTATGAACTCGCAGTGGCTCACTTTGAACATCAAAACAAAGAGGCCGCACAACGCCTCATCACGGCAAACCTCAGGCTCGTTGTGAAAATCGCAAACGACTTTAGAACAGGTACTGTTGGACCACTTGATCTAATTCAGGAGGGAAACTACGGCCTGATGCAGGCGGTCAAACGTTTTAATCCATATAAAGGCGTCAAGCTTTCATCTTACGCCGCCTGGTGGATCAGAGCCTATATCTTGAAACACCTCATGGACACTCGTGGACCAGTCCGCATTGGAACAACCGCAGCCCAGCGAAAGCTTTTTTATAATCTTCGTAAGGAGACAGATAAACTTCTGCGTGAATACGATTCGGTTGATCCCAAGCTTTTGGCGCAGAATCTTGGCGTTAAAGAAAAAGACGTTGTGGCCATGCAGCAGAGACTTAATGCTCATGATGTAAGTTTTGATGCTCCAATTGCTGATGGTAGTGACCGTACACACGCGGAAGTTATCGATGTGGAGAGTTCAGAAAAAGCGGCAGATGATCAAGTTGCAGATTCGGAGCTTCTTGAAATTTTTGAAGAGCATCTGATTCAGTTCAAAGCGACTCTTAAGGGGCGTGACCTTGATGTTTTCAATGACCGCCTGATGGCCGAAAAGCCATTTACGCTGCAGGAGATTGGGGATCGCTACGGAATTTCTCGAGAGCGCGCAAGGCAGATCGAAGCTAGAATTTTGAAAAATCTCAAAGACTTTGTTCGCAAAAAAGGAACCTTAACTGAGTTAATGGATGACGAGGCGATGACAACGATCGACGCGTGATTAAGGGCGTGATGTTGGTTTTAAATTTGCACGAAGGCTTTGGAGCGCGGAGACTGTTTTTTGTTGTCTCTCAACTTTTTGTTCCGCCATGGTCGCGACCGCTTGATTTGTCTGGAATGCCCCGGGCGGTAGCTCAGATAAAAATCTACTAGGAAGCCTCAACGCTTTAAGTGTACCAATTCCGCGTTCGGCCGCCCAAGTGAGGGTGAGTCGCTTTTTTGCGCGCGTTAAAGCGACGTAAAATAGACGCCGTTCTTCCATGACGCCCATAGAATTGGAGGAAGAGTTCTTGTGAGGAAAAAGATCTTCCTCAAGCCCACAAACAATCACGGCAGGAAACTCAAGCCCCTTTGAGGCATGAATCGTCATGAGCGAAACTTTGTTGGGCCGACCGTTGTCATCCCGGTCGCTGATATCTCTGTCGTTGAGGGTCAGGCGATCAAGAAGGTCGTGAATATCAAGAGTTCCTTTTGCTCGGAGCACATCCTTGGCAGCACTCGCAAGCCATTTAGGAAGGCTTTTTAAAGCTTCGATTTTCCTTTCTTGGCTTGCAGGATCTTTGGTGTGGGCCCGGATATCTTGCGTTAGCCCAAACTTCTTAATAAGTTCTTGGCCAAGAGCTTCAATGTCTTCAGGCGTAGCAATTGCTGTAACCGCTAAAGCATCTATATCGGTAACAAATTGCT